>CAYMHC010000132.1:0-1634 GCA_964390155.1 uncultured Nitrosopumilales archaeon | reverse complement strand
CCTATCACGAAAGTCAAAAGATGACCTCTGACTTCCATTAAGAATTGATGGTAGAAAAGCTCTATATTGAGCAAGATTTTGATATGTTTTGGATTCCTCGGCTTAAGGATTCGTCAAAAGCAGACACTGGTTTGAATGGGAAAACAGACAGCAATGAGAAATTTTGACCAGAGTTCTAGTTTAAGGATCAAATCATTATCGCAGCTGAGATGCAACAGGTCCAGAGCCCTTCTTTGTTTCCTTCAGCCGATTGGCATATGTTCCGAGTCCTTACGGTCTTATGTGATATGCTCCACAACTCTCTCTTCTCATCATATGATTTTTCTAAATCAAACCTTTCGATGCCCATTGTGGAAGCCAACATGAAAGCGGCTAGATCTTCAGCATATTCGCCTGCCTTATCTTGAGTCTGTCCGAAAGCATGGTGTTCCGATAAATAGCCATAGTATTTCTTGTCTCTTGGTATGGCAATACCTATGGCTGAAGCTATGAGCCTGTTGGGCTCGTTGGTTGCGATTCTACTCATAACGACATTGATGATCTGCCCAGGGGAAAGCAACTTAAGGCCTGCATTTTTGGATATAAGCTTAGCCTTGGGCGGGAAGATGCTCGATACATAGACCAGATTGCATTGAGCTATTCCTGCGTCTCTTAAGGCTAATTCAAAACTTGCCAACTCTTCTTTATGAATACCCAGTCCTTTTGTTAAGAATACCTTTGTTGGTATCACCATATCACGCCCATATTTGCCATGTTCAACTAATTTAAATTTAACCTCTGACTAACTAGAGCTATGAAAGTAGAGGATCTAAGGTGCTTCATTCCGGTTGGAGGTAAAGCAACAAGGCTAAGGCCACTGACCCAGGATGTGTCGAAGCCGTGTATCCGATTCTTGAATAGACCCTTATTAGAGTTCTCAATGATTACTTTGACTGAGCAGGGGATAAGAGACTTCATATTTGGAGAATATGGATACACCAACTATGTGAACTGCTTCGACCAATATGGCGAAGGTGTCAGCTTTTCTGCAAAGTATAGAATTGAGCCTAGAGCGCATATAAAACACCAACCCAACCTCGATGATCTGGGAAGTGCAGATTCCTATAGGCTCAATATGGAATATTACGATGTAAATGGTCCAGTCCTTGTTGTGCAAGGAGACAATATCTTCAAAATCAATCTCCACGACCTTCTGAAGAAGCATGAAGAGAAAAACGCTTTGATGAGTATTGCTCTCTTCAGAGTGAACAATGTGAAGGATTTTGGCGTAGCAGACTTGGGACCAGATATGAGGATTAAGGGGTTCATTGAAAAGCCTTCTCCAGAAAAGGCTCCCAGCAACTACGTCAATGCTGGCATATACCTTCTTTCTCCCGAGATTAGAAAAGAAGTTGAGAGTGAGGATGTGATGAAAATAAGAGAGGAAAGGGGGAGGCTGGACTTTGGCTACGATTTTATTCCGTATCTTGTGGATAAGGGGATACCGGTTTACGGTTATGAGTTGAAGGTATGGTATGATGTAGGCACTGTAGAGAGCTATTTGAGAGCAATGAAGGATGTTCTCTACGGTGCTTTGGACATAAGGGTTACAGAGGAAAGGCTCTTCCCAGGCAAGAACATCTGGGTTCAAGGAT
>CAYMHC010000131.1:0-1697 GCA_964390155.1 uncultured Nitrosopumilales archaeon | reverse complement strand
GTAAAGCCTGAATTCAATTTTGGTCATAGTAAGTTTGATTTTTTGTTGACTTATGGTGTTGAAAGATGCATCCTTGAAGCAAAATCTTGCACTCTAGTGAAAAACGGTAGAGCGTTATTCCCCGATGCCCCAACAGAAAGAGGAAGAAGACATGTCTTAGAATTGACCAAAGCCAAGGAAAAAGGTCATAGAGCTTGCATCATATTCGTAATACAAAGACCAGATGCTGATTCTTTCTCTTCGAACGATGATGTTGATCCTAAGTTTGGAGAAGCGTTGAGAGAAGCATCAAAGCATGGTGTTGAAGTGTATGCCTATCGCTCCCGCTTTGATATGAGGACCATAACGCTGCTAGATAGAGTGGAGTCAGCTTGAACTTGTTACAGAATCTTGTCGGAAGCTAATCTTTCAAGTAGTACGCCCGGGTAGTTTCCCACGACTTCTTAGGCTCAGAACGACTATGAATAAAGATAAGATCCCTACTAAGGCTCCTATGAGATAAGGTGCTTGAGGGCCTATCGTTCCAAGGATCAACCCCGATACAGGGGCAGCGGTAGCTACCCCAAGGATGTTCATTATCTGCTGGAAGCCTATAGAAGTACCTCTGCTAGTCTGGGATGTAGAACTTGCTATTACGGTAGATAAAGTGAGTAGGGCACTCATAGCGACTCCCAAGGCTACTGAGCTGAGTAAAATGAAGTTCCAAGTTAAATTGAAGGCTAAGATGATCTGTGATAGGGTCAAACCTGTGAATCCTATTATGGCGGGAACTTTGAGACCTTTTTTGTCTGTGATCATGCCAAAGAGATAGAACAAAGCTATAGATACTATGGTAGAGAGGCCGATGTAGAATCCAGTAATCTTTACTGCATCCTCTTTAATTATCCCCAACACGTTCATCAAAGTGAGCGATAGGATTCCAGTAATCACTCCGAAGGCATAGTAAAGAGCATATATGGATACGTAGGAAGATAAGAGCCAGCTCATAGACTTCTTTATTTCCATAAAGACTTTCTTTGGTTCCGATCTCTTTGATAGGGTTTCAGGTATGAAAAAAGACAGAAAAAGTCCGATGATCATTACAACCGAAAGCACTTGAAACACTGCTTTGAAACCCAGCGTGGAAGTCACGAGCCCAGAGATTACAGAGCCTATGCCTATCGAAGACCCTGCACCTATCCAAAACAAGGCGAAGCTCCTTCCCAAAGAAGCAGTCTTGATATCTCCTACGAAGGCTATGATAGCTGGGAAGGTCAATGAACCCCCGATCGCATGAAGAGCTCTAACTAAAAAGAGTTGAGTAGGATTCACTACAAGGGAGTAAGCATAGACAATAATGCTATCTGAGAGGAAAGCCAGTAGTAACGCCCTTCTTCTCCCAAGAATGTCCACAGAAATTCCCATAATTAAGCTAGCCGGAATAGCAACTATCGAATAGAGCCCAGCTATCAAGCCTGCCAAGGCTTCGTTGGCTCCAAGAGACAATGCATAAGCAGATATCATTGGAAGCATGAAAGCAGTATCTGCAATTCCGATGAAGCCCATCAAAGTAGCTAGAGGGAGAGATGATTTCTTAGCCAAATTCGATTTCATCATGCCTGCCAAACTTAAGTCTGTCCTCTTATTCCTAATTCTCCATCATCATATTGAGCAATATAAAAAACCTACACCAAAACGAGTCATCAAAGTTCTAGAGT
>CAYMHC010000130.1:0-1837 GCA_964390155.1 uncultured Nitrosopumilales archaeon | reverse complement strand
AGATGGGCACGGTATTGCCCATCCGAGGATGGCAGGGCTAGCTGTATTTGTAGGAATTGCTTTAGATATTCCCACTCTTGGTATTGCCAAGTCTCTTTTGGTTGGAAAGATAGGACCCTTTGAAGGTATCATGGCTCCAATCCTATTGAATGACTCTATGGTTGGAATAGCTTTTAGAAACCCTGAAACAGGCAAAACTTATTTTGCAAGCCCCGGGCACAAGCTTACTGTCGAAGACTCTATCAGGATAGTTAAGCACGAGTATACGAATCTTATAAAGGCTCTGGAATTAGCCCATCATTCATCAAAATCCTTTTCTTAAAGGAAGGTAAATAAGCTCAAGCATAGAACAATAAAAATATCTTGAAGGATGAACGCAAGAGTATGAATCGAATATGGGGATTAAAAGTAGCCCATATACCAATACTCATCGAGCTTCTATCACTAGGAGCAAAAGACAGCCCTGTCAAAATCTCTACGATTGAAATCTCAAAGAGAATGGGCAAGTCTCAACAGCTTGCCTCTAAGCATCTTTTGGAATTGGAGAAGGAAGGTTATTTGGAGAGGTTCAAAAGCGATCACCAATACAACATAAAACTGACCGATAAGGGGTTAAGTCATCTTACAAGGCTTTATTTAGCTCTAAAAGAAATTCTTGAAGCTCCCCCATCAGTAATCGAAATAGAAGGTGAATTGTTCTCTGGCCTTGGTGAAGGCTCCTATTACATATCTTTAGAGGGTTATAAAAGGCAATTCATAGATAAACTTGGCTTCGTTCCGTATCCTGGAACCTTGAACCTAAGGCTCATATCACCAAAAGATAGGAAGTTAAGGCGCGAGTTAGAGCATTACTCAGGCATCAGCATAGATGGTTTCAAGGATGAGCACAGAACTTACGGCGGGGCGAAGTGCTTTATCGCGGTTGTTAACGATCAAGTCGACGGGGCTGTAGGAATCCTTGAGAGGACACATTACGGGGACTCGGTCCTAGAAGTAATAGCCCCAATGAAGATTAGAGAGGAGCTATTATTGAAGGATGGAGATAGAGTCAAAGTTAAGGTCTTTCTGGAGGGTTCATCGAGGTCTAAAATTCATCTATGATTTCTTTTCTATTCTTGATTATTTTAGAACTCTTGATATCTGGCATCTTGGTTCCAAGCCTAACTATTTTTATATGTAATCCACGCGTCCTAGCCTCCTTTTCCAATTCGAGTTCATTATGCTTTTGATCATATCCCAGTGCAATTACATCAGGCATTACCTTCATAACGCTTTCAAAAACATCACCC
Source organism: uncultured Nitrosopumilales archaeon (assembly GCA_964390155.1). GTDB lineage: Archaea > Thermoproteota > Nitrososphaeria > Nitrososphaerales > JACAEJ01 > CAYMHC01. Next base: position 548 of record CAYMHC010000130.1, on the reverse strand, counting down.
TCATCGCTTAACCCCAATAAGGCGGCGTCTACAAACTTCAATGAACTAACCAACTCTAGCCGTTGCTCTTCGTTGTTCAAGGGGCTATACCCCTTATTCTTCATGACTATCTTGTCCCTTGCTACTATCACTACTAAAACATCCCCAAGATTCTTTGCAGAAGACAGAGTAAATACGTGACCGGGATGTATTATATCGAAAACTCCTCCGGTGAATACTACTTTGATCTTCGATCTTCCACAAGCGGTAAGCTTAAACTCGCCCTTCGATTCTGAAATCAGGTCCCGCTTCTCTATCGAGTTGCATAACTCTCTCATGTAATCTTCTTTTAGATGGAAATTCTTTGCCAATGTTTCTATGGTATTCTTCATTTTAAGCAGAGAGTTTGAATAGATCTTTATGAGTAATTGTTTGTATTGCCCTTCCATTTTTGCTCTCCTTAATCTTGTCCCTATTCTAAGATTCATCTAAATATACCATTCTAAAGATCATTTTTGGTCACCACTCTATTTCTAGTTGCTCCGTGAACCTAAGAGAGTCCAAAAGAC
>CAYMHC010000129.1:0-1880 GCA_964390155.1 uncultured Nitrosopumilales archaeon | reverse complement strand
TCCGACCAGAGATATTTTTGTAGGTAAAGAAGAATTGTTGAAAAGGTCTGGCCTTAGGGCTAGGCAAAAAGTCCTAGAAGTCGGCTGTGGCACTGGTTTCTACACTGTCAAGGCATCTGAAATAGCAGAGGAAGGAGAGATTTATGCAATAGATATTCAAGATTCGGCTACGACAAAGACAAGCAAAAAGCTCGAAGAGAAAAAAGTCAGAAATGTAATGCTTGTAATGGCAGACGCCCAAAGCTTGCCCTTTAGGGAAGAGATTTTCGACATAGGGTTTTTGGTTACTGTTCTAGGAGAGATCCCTAACAGAGATGTGGCACTTAAGGAATTGTATAGAGTACTAAGGCGCGATGGATCATTATCTATTACAGAGTTACTCCCCGATCCTCACTACATTATGAGAAGAAATCTCGTCCCTTCAGTTGAGGAATTTGGTTTCATTCAGATTGAAAAGCATGGTAATTTCTTCTGCTACACTGTAAACTTCCAAAAAAGGGATAGCGCAAAGATGATATGAAATTCAGTTGCTATTGATAGAAATTGAAAAATGGACCATTGTGCGGAATAGGAATCGTTATATTGACAATGCCATGATTTTCAATACATAACTACGTTTGGAACAGGATAATTGTTATGAACATAGCCATCGAGACTAAGGGCTTATCGAAATCCTTCGGAGGAATAAAAGCAGTAGACCTACTGGATCTTAGGGTTGAAGTTGGAACAATCCATGGCTTTCTTGGCCCCAATGGAGCAGGCAAGACTACCACCATAAAACTCGTCCTAGGTTTGCTGAAGCCCGATTCAGGCTCTATGCAAGTTCTTGGCTTTGAGGGCGGGGGACGGAAAACCGAAGTAAGGTCAAGAATAGGATACATGCCAGAACTTCCAAAATTGCCATCCTTTCTTAAAGGTCGAGAGCTTTTGGAGATATATGGTGAGATTTATGGGCTATCCAGGATGGATAGGCTTAATGAGGCAAAAAGGCTACTGGAGATAGTTGGTCTGAGTGATAGAGGTAATGACAAAATTGGTCGATACAGCAAAGGAATGCAGCAAAGAATAGGTCTTGCTCAAGCTTTGATAGGAGAACCTGAATTAGTAATACTGGATGAGCCCAGCATAGGTCTCGACCCTGTTGGCATGGTGGATTTTAGAAAGATAATTAAGAAGATGGCATCGGAAGGAAGAACCGTTTTTCTCTCTTCTCATCTTTTGAATGAAGTTCAACAAATCTGTTCCCATGCTACAGTGATCAATAAAGGCATGAAGCTCATAGAAGATAGAATATCAAATCTTCTTGAAAAGTTGTCTAAACCAAGTGAAATTACGGTGGAATTGGAGAAGGTATCCCCAGATATTATGAAGGCCATAGGAAGCTTAAACTTTGTAGAAAAGGTGAATTGGTTAGGAAATAGGGCCGAAATATTCTGCTCAAAGTCTGGTGATTTTAGAGCCGATATATCGAGAGCCATATTGGATGCTGGCGGACTCGTTGTAGGAATGAAACTGGAGGAGAGGAGCCTTGAGGAGCTTTTCTTGGAGCTTATAAAAGGGAAGTCCTAGAATTGAAAAGAAAGAAAAGAGCAAGCGCTTTGCTCAGGTTCCGCGCCCTTCTCAAATACGAACTTCTCTGGAATTTGAGAAAGAGAAAACTTCAGGCAGTATTATTGATGATCCTAGCGGTTCAGATAATTACATTCGTACTGCCATTAGTCCTCTCTTACATAACCAATCAATCCATCCAACAGAATCCTTACAGAGCATTGTCTTCTCCACCAGGTTTCTTCATATTTCTACTTGCAATAGCTATAGGGATGAATTCGATTCCCGAGGAATTTGAACACGGCAGGGCTCACATGCTATTTTCAAAACCG
>CAYMHC010000128.1:0-1929 GCA_964390155.1 uncultured Nitrosopumilales archaeon | reverse complement strand
CTCATCAATTACAGAGAAACGATAAGGGGCAAAGCTGGACCAGTTATGGCAAAATCTCCCAATAAGCATAACCGTATCTTTATGAAGGTCGGACCATTGCAAGGAGATATTGTAGAACTGATAAGAAATGGTACCATAAACGAATCTCTTGATAGAAAGTCAGTAGCTAAGATACTAAGAGAACATGAATGGGATGCAGAAGAAGCGAGGAACGTAGTAGCTATAGACAATAGGGGCAACATGCTCATAGACGCAACAAAGGGTGTTCAGTATATGCAGGAATCTATCGATATGATAAGGTCTGGCTTCGTGGATGTTATGGAGAATGGACCTTTGTCTTATGAGTATTGTAGAGGAATAAAAGCGATCTTACATCATGCAGATTTCCACAGCGATCCCGCTCATCGTACATACGCTCAATTGATGCCGGCTTCAAGGAGATCATTACTTGGGGCTTTATTGCTGTCAGACCCTGTTCTGCTTGAGCCAGTATTAGGTATAGAAGCCAAAGCACCAACCGAATTGGTGGGTCAAATAGTAAGCGTTGTATCCTCTAAGAGAGGTAGGGTACTGACAATTGATCAGAAAGAGTTCACAACTGTCATCATGGGAGAAATTCCAGCTGCGGAGACCTTCGATCTCAGTGACCTCATGAGAAGCGCAACCGCTGGAAAAGCTATGTGGTCCACTCACTTTAAGATGTGGAGCCCTGTACCATCAAGTATGCTAATGTCGTTGATAGCAGACGTAAGAAAGAGGAAAGGTTTGAAGCCTGAGCCACCAAGTCCAGATGAGTTCATAGACAAAGAATAAAGTCAGACGATTGTAGTCCTATCGCGAAATCCTTATTCTATCGGTCTTCAGACTTTAGATTCGCTCAAGTAGCTTTGCACTTCATCATCATTCAGATCGTACCAGTTCTTATATGCATCGGCAACGGCGAAGAAAAAACTATCCCTAATGTTCAAGCAAATAATCTCATCTACATGGGGAAATATTAAACTTATGGCACTTGTAGATGCTGTTGGCACCGCAACTATGACTTTTCTTACTGATTGCTTCTTGGTAGATTTTATAGCTGCAAGCATTGTATAGCCTGATGCTAGACCATCATCTACTAACATAACGAACTTATTTTTCAAATCAGGAAGAGGCTTATCTCCCCTAAACTTGTCCATCCGTCTCTTTATCTCCTTTGATACTTGTAAAGAGCCTTCATCGATTTCCTTTTTCGTAAGGCCCAAACTCTCTACCAATTGCTCATTCAACACTATAATGCCATCGAAACTCAAAGCTCCATATCCTGATTCAGGCTCCATAGGTATAGGTATTTTTCTAACTACTATCAAGTCAAAAGGCTTATCAAGTTCTTTGGCTATGACAGACCCTACCGGGACTCCCCCTGATGGTATTGCTAATATCATCAAATCCTCATCTCTATATTTTTCGAGTTTTTTGGCCAGCAATTCTCCTGCATGAACCCTATCTTTGAACACATATCTCTTTGATCTTAAGGATGAATCCTCGACTATCTTTGAGCTCATGTCCTATTGGCAAATTTGGCTTTCCACTAATAAAGTGTGTGAAGTGTGGCTCCAAATGGGGGTAAGTCCCTTTTCCACTCTTTTTAAGTAATTTTACATGAAGGACTTTCAGGGCATGATCAAAGACTTCCGTGTCCGCTGTAACGCCTAGGACTTCTATTTCTTTGAACATAGTCAAATGCTCACCTTTAAGAACCACTCTTACGTAATACTCTTCTTGTTTTTCTGGTCTTCATTTATAGACCATCACCATGGCAGCTGAATACACCCCACCGTTTGTTTTTATAAATAGTTCAAAAAGAGAGAACAAGGCTAAAGCATATACAGAATTATAAATACCCAATTAACTATCATTGTCGATGGCAATAGAGAATCTGATGTGGGT
>CAYMHC010000127.1:0-1969 GCA_964390155.1 uncultured Nitrosopumilales archaeon | reverse complement strand
GTCGAGTGATAGGCTTCACAGACTCACAGGTTTGCTTTGCTCACCCATATTGGCACGCTGCAAAGAGAAGGGATTGTGACGGTGATAGCGATTCTATAATGCTTTTGATGGACGTCCTCCTGAATTTTTCAAAAGAGTTTCTACCTGCCCAGATAGGAGGTCTGATGGACGCTCCATTATTGATACAAAGCATTATCATTCCAAGTGAGGTTGATGAGCAAGCCCATAACTTGGATGTAGCGGGAGAATATCCAATACTTTTCTATGAATCCTCAATGAAGAACGAACCCCCCCAGACTCTTGCCGAAACCATAGATATCATCAAGAATAGACTAAAAAAGGAAAACCAGTTCTATGGTCTGAGTTTCACGCACGATACTGGCACTATATGTGTGGAAAGGAATAGAAGCTCCTATTCAACTTTAAAGTCCTTTTCTGAGAAGCTCGAAAAGCAGATAGAGCTGGCTATGAAAATCAATGCGGTAGACCCTGACGAAGTTGTATCTTCTGTCTTAAAGACCCATATCCTTCCAGATGTTATTGGAAATCTAAAGGCGTACACGTCTCAGAACTTCCGTTGCAAATCATGCGGGGAGCAACATCGTCGCATTCCTTTAAGGGGGGTGTGCTTGTATTGTGGTGGAGAACTGCAACCTACCGTTACTAGGGCTTCCATAGAAAAATATCTAGCTATTGGACTAAGGCTATCAGAGAAGTTTAAAGTCGGCGAATACATCAAAGGTCGATTTGAGACAGCAACCGAAGAGCTTTCATCTTTATTCACCTCAAAGAAAGAAGGAACTCAGCTCGAGCTTACAGACTTCTTTGCTTGACACATAAAGCCATCAAAAATCAGTGAACTTCTGATAAAGATCAAAATATAGACGTGCCAAAAAAACATTTATACCATGAGAACCAATCTTATTTTAGCGGTTTAGATGCCAGCTAATCTGGACATATTTCCGATCAATTTCATCGTGAACATCATAAGTGTAAAATTTCCTATCCATAACTATCTCTGAATTCATAGCGCTACGATCATAACCGGATCGAAAAGGAAGAATAAGTACCAAACTTAGTTTATGTTGGTATCTCCAGAATGGCTTAAAATGAGGCAAACCACAAGGCCGGATTTCGCTACCGTTGCACCATCTGATAACATAAAGAAGGCTATAGATGTTATGGTGGCTAAAAAGATGGGCAGCGTATTTGTTGTATAAGATGGCAAAGTTGTAGGTACACTGCCTGAGAGGGACACACTAAAGAGAATCAAGGATTTGGACAAAGACAGTTCCCTTGTAAATGAAGTCATGTCGAGCCCTGTTTTGACGGCAATGCCTGACACATTTGTCACAGAGGATCTTGCTCTTATGCAGACAAGGAACATAAGGAAGATTGCCAGCAATGAAGGGAAGAGGGTTAATAGGGATAGTTACGGAAATAGACATCCTTTACTGGTTTTTCAAAGTTTTAAGAGGATAAAATTTACTTTTATCAATAAATCATAGACTCAACTTATCCTGATATATTCATAAGCCTCTCTATTGGAGTTAAAGCAGTAGTGTATCTTTCTGAAATTCTTACGGAAATCCACGACATCTCTCTTCACCCTCTCAGGGTCCTCGCCCTTAATCGCAACTCTTACTATCAATTCAGCGATGTATACCATATCACCCTCTTTCATACCTAATCTAGTACATTCCTGGCTACCTAGCCTTATTCCTCCAGGATTCTTATAATGCCTGTTGCATTTCAAATCGTAGGCCAACAAGTTTCTGTTCAAGATTATGTTTGCTCTCTCTAAATTTTTCTCCAAATCCCCTCCCAAGCCATACTTCGTTGTATCAACTATTATTTGATGGGATTGAGTGAAACCATTTCTCTCTCCTAATACTTCAAAGCCTCTCTCATAGAGAGACTGAGCCAATGCCTTGGCATTCTTTACAACTTGTGAAGCGTAATCCTTACC
>CAYMHC010000126.1:0-2039 GCA_964390155.1 uncultured Nitrosopumilales archaeon | reverse complement strand
GCAACTAGTGGAGACATAACTGGAGACTATAGTAGCGTAGTAGGCTACGCGTCTATCTTATTCCAGTGAAGGCATCTTTGAGGTTTTTCGCTAAGGCTCCAGGTAAGATCATCATTACTGGGGAGCATTTTGTTGTTCATGGCTCTTTGGCCCTTGCTGCAGCCATCGATAAGGGATCGTTGGTGGAGGCTGAAGCTTTTGAAGGCGTTGAGATCGTATCGAAGGCTTTGGGCTCTTTTTCTTCAAAAGAAGGGAAGGTTCTTCCATCCCTCAAACCTACTTTAGAAGTCATTAGCGCTACTTTGGAATACCTTGGAGAGAAAAAAGGGATTAGAGTAATAATAGATTCGGATTTGCCTGTGTCTTCGGGCCTCGGTTCATCCAGCGCAGTAGCTGTAGCAGCAGTTGCAGCAACGGCATCAGCTCTTGACTACGAACTATCTCCAGAAGAAATAGCAAATCTTGCGATGGTATCTGAAAGATTAACCCACGGCAAGCCTTCAGGAATAGACGTGAACGTTGCAGTCTATGGCGGAGTAATTCTATTCAAGATGGGAGAAAGGCCCAAGCAAATAGAATTGGATGGGGACGTTGAATTCCTTGTAAGCCGTTGTGGGATTGAGCGAAGAACTTGTGAGATGGTCTCAAAGTTCTCCGAAATGAAGAAACTATATCCCAATCTTTTTGCATCTTTGGTTTCGTCCTCAAACTACTTCACAGAGACGGCAGCTCGTGCACTAGTCAACAAAGACCTTACCATTCTAGGTTCCATAATGAACTTCTTTCATGTTGTTTTGAGCAAGTTTGGAGTATCATCGAGAGAGTTAGATCACATGGTAGAGAGAGCCCTTGAAGCCGGAAGCACTGGAGCAAAGCTTACTGGTGCGGGGGGCGGAGGATGCGCCATAGCCCTTCCAAAACTTGGTGAAGCTAGAGATGTAGCAGAATTGTTAAAGAGGAAGGGCGTAGATGTATCGATTGTAAAATTGCCTCGCGAAGGTGTTAAGGTTTGGCGAGAAAAGAGCTCGTAATAGCGAAGCTTGGCGGTTCTCTTATTACTCATAAGGAAAAGCCCCTCACCTTGAATACGGAGGCATTGGATGGTATTGGCAACGCTCTATCAAAATCTGACATTCCTTTCATATTAGTGCACGGAGGTGGTTCTTTTGGACACTATTATGCTGATAAGTATGGTTTGAGCCTTAAACCATCAAAAGCTTCGGCGGAAGGGGTATCAAAAACTAAGGCATCTATGCTAGAGCTTAGCACTAGGGTTCTGAATTGCTTAGATAAGCATGGAATAAAGCCTTACCCCTTACCTCCTTCTAGCTTTGTGGAATCTTCAATCAAAGCAAAAATGAAACTTTTTTTTTCTTTCATAGATTACGGCTTGACCCCGATTACTCATGGAGACGTCCTTTTTAAATTAGGAGGCTTCTATGTGCTGTCGGGAGACGAAATTACGAGTATGCTTTCAGAAGCTCTAAAACCTACGAGGGCAATCTTCCTCTCGAATGTGGATGGCATCTACAGGGATTTAAGTCAACCTGATTCTCTTATAGAAGAGCTGAAGTCAGAAGATTTGACAAAGATTCAACTTAAGAGCATACATATGGATGTCAGTGGAGGAATGATGCTCAAGATCAGAGAGGCTATGAAGATAGCAAAGAAGGGCATTGATGTAATGTTCATAAATGGCGCAAAGCCAGAGAGAATTACTAAAGGATTAAAAGGCGAGCCTTTAACGGGCACCTTGATAAGAGGGTTAAGAAAATGAGTGAGGATTTGGTCGAGAGAAAAGTAGATCATATAAGCATATGTTTAGAAAAGCAAGTTCAGGCGAAAAAGTCTACTCTTTTTGAGTGTGTTCATTTAGTTCACAACGCCCTTCCAGAATTGAACTTAGATTCTATAGATACGTCAACTGTATTCCTAGATCACAAGTTTACTGCACCAATACTTATAGATGCCATGGTGGGAGGCTCTCCCCATTCGTTAAGGATCAATGAAAACTTGGCTTTAGCCGCCGAAGAGCTCAA
>CAYMHC010000125.1:0-2075 GCA_964390155.1 uncultured Nitrosopumilales archaeon | reverse complement strand
ATTCATCCAATCGATTAATAAGTTCTCAGTAGTGCTAGCATTTACTCTTTTCATTGACCATAAACGTAAAGTGCTACTTTCAAAGTCATATTCCAGCCCGATCTGTTCTATGTCTTTGATATCAAAAGTCCGCCATTCGGCAGGGTATTGTGTACCTTTAATGAGTGGAGAGACCATGACATCTACTCTTGAGGGTTGAATAAGTTCTCCATTGTGCTTTATCTGAATGGATAAACCATAAGCGATCTTTGTGTAGTTCTCAGAATTCGTTGTGTCAGCTCTCGCTATCATCCAAGTATTATCGGGTCCTTTCCAGACATCAAAACGGATCTCCGAATTTCGGGAACTTTCTGAATTACTAACTTCAAGATCAAAGGGCTTGTTTCTACTATACTCCAGAGCAAGTATCAGGTCCTCTAAATTTTCCTTCTCATCCTCAAGATCTATTACAGGTTCCCTCATCGCATTCGCGCTTTCTCGTGTTGAAGAGGAGGCAGAGGCAAGACCACTCGACAATTTATAGAGACTCCCTTCGATCTGATCTAAAGCTTTAATTATTGGGTTCAAGGCTTTAGAAATTGGAGGCACTGCCTTACGAATTTGTTCGAGTCCTAGAATAACCCCATCTATCGCTTTTGCTATCTGTTTTAACGCCTTACTTATCCCACTAAAGGCACCGCCAAATCCTTGTATGGCTTCCATGAATTCCTCGGTCATATCGATCGATGTGTCTATGCTATCTATGGCTCCTTCCAGTTGCTCTTCCAGAAGGGAGGTATCCGAAGGTATCTGAACAGAAATCGGGTCGATGACAACCTCTCCCCATGTACTAGCCTTTGATATCTTTGCGGAAATAGTGAAATTGACTAATGATTCCTCAAGGAGGACGTACCAAGTCATTACGGATTTGCCAGCTAAGGTAGAGGTTGAATTGGTCTCTGGTTCTGTCTTCAAGTTCGAAAAGCTGTCTTCTGAAAGCATTGCTGAAACAATGCATGGAACGGGGGGTAAGACTACGCCTTTATTCGTGTAGAACTTCTGAGAATTGTTCTCCAGCGTAACCCTAAGGGTTATAACATCTGAAACATTGGCATCAATGGTATAAATCTCCCCTAATCTCCCGATCTTCGCTGGCTCTCCATTTACTAATATTTTTTCATCGACTTTCACTGACGTTTCCTTTAGGCAGTTGGCAACATACTCGTACTTTATTCTACTATCAGGCTTTATTGTCACGCCTCTCCAAGTAACGCGAGTAAGGCTCCCAAAGGTTTCGAGCTTGGTAGGCCTTGGGGTACCGTAGAGTACATTCAGAGTTGAAGCGTTTATGGAATCAATTCGATCTATGACATCCATGGTAGAGCTGTGAGAACCGTTGTTATAGATCTCGAACCAAGTTCTTATCATCTGCGAAGTAACATCACCCATTGGTGAGTACTTCGCCTCTATCAGCTCGTTCTTCTCAACCAAAAGATTAGGCTCTAAGTTATCTGTGTTATCTAGTAAAGACGATCCTTGGACGATCTGAGCTGGTGCTAAAGATATTACTGAGAGGAGTAAAATCATAAGGAAAATTATTGAGGTGATTCTCTTCATCTTCATGCACTCTTCTTATGTTCTAGGATTGCTTCTTTCAGCATCTCTAACTGATTCTCATACCCGATCTTAGCTTGAGTGTAAGATTCTCGATTTAGTTTCGTCTTTCTACTTTCAAGGCTTTTCATTGAGGCTTTTAACCATCTGAGCTCAGCCAGAAACATCTTTGTACGTTCATCTGACAAGATGCTTGAAGAAGGGTTTTCAATCAGTTTTTGTGGTTCTGGGACTATTCGACCATCGATCATGTAGATGATTCTTTCAGAGGTTTGGGCGATGGTAGGGTCGTGGGTGACTACTATGCAAGTTTGTCCCAGTGTTCTATTCAAAACTTCTATAAGGTGTAATATCTTCCAGCCTGTTTCTTGATCCAAATTTCCTGTAGGCTCGTCTGCCAGAATCATAGAAGGTTCGTTGGCTAGAGCTCGGGCTATGGATACCCTTTGTTGCTCTCCCCCACTCATCTGGGAAGGCCTATG
>CAYMHC010000124.1:0-2160 GCA_964390155.1 uncultured Nitrosopumilales archaeon | reverse complement strand
CCTGATGCTAAATCCCTTGACGCGATGGAAGTTGCTAGACCCTTTAGAAAAAAGGGAATAGGCTCCATGATGATGCAGAGATTAGTGCGAGAATGGGACACTCTTATTGCGTTAACATTGTTACCTGAGCAGGGATACGGAACTATACTCGGTAGATTCTATCAGAAGTTTGGATTCAAGAGTATGATAAGCGACATCATGGTTCGCATTCCAGATGATGGGAAGTTAAAGGAATGGATAGATTATATGGAAAACGTGCTTAAACAATATTCTTACAAAATGTATCGCATTCAGCCCATCGTTCACATATGGATGCAATATGTAGAAAAGTTGCTGGATGTATACAAGCCCCTTCTCAAAGAAATGAAGATGCGCGTGGAAGCACAGGAAAAGCTTTGAACGATGTGGTCATTTTTCCACAGGCATAGTTCTAAACATAAAACGCCTTTTGTGCATACTATATGCTAGAAACCCCGTCAAGACCAAGAAAGTCACACCTACAAGTAGGAAGAAAAGTATCACATTCAGAGTTGGCGGATTCACTTTGAAGAACACAAGTTCGCTTTCATCTCTTTCACAAATTTCATCACCTTCCCAGCTTGCCTTCACCTTCCAGTTGCCAGTGATATTCGGGCTGAAAGTGTGATTATAGAACCCATCAGAGGTCGAATCTACGGTGTAGCTTGAAAATATGCTTCCACCGGGTTGATAATAAGTTAGAGTCACTTGTACTAGACTCGAGGGAGAAGGACTTATCGTGCCATTAACTTCAAGCAAAGAACCTAAAGTCAAGGACGATGTAGATAAGTTAACTGTAATTTCGGACCCTATCTTAGCAAATTCTATCTTAGTGGATTCAGCTACATCATGATCGATTTCTGCCCTAGAGTCATGAACGTAACAACTCCCAACGGCAGTTATCGTGGCAAAGACGATCAAGAATAAGCAAATCATCTTTCTCGTGTTCACTAATCTCATCAAGAATCTAAGCAATAGCATCAAATATATGGTTAACTGAACCTTTATGAATGTATTCAATGGAGTGAGGCAAAGGGGAAGAGAACAGATTGGGGGATTACAGAGTCCTAGTGTCTTCTTCGGACAGTAGCATCGACGCTTCTTCTCGAAGACTTCTTTTCAGACAAATATCTGAATTATTGAGATTTTCAGGGTTAGAGTACACCAATAAGAAAATGAAGAAAGATATTATTTTGATTGACGCAGAGGACCCTGTCAAAGTAGCTGATGTTCTATCAAAGATACCTGGGGTGGATTACACCTCAGTGGTAGAGACTACATCGTCAAACTATGAAGATGTCGTCGAATCTGTGTCAAGGGCTGGGGTAAAGCTGATCTATCCTGATGAGACCTTTGCAGTAAGAGTCGATGCAAAAGGCTCTTTGCCTTACCTTGGCAGAGATATAGAATTTGCAACTTGTGCAAGGATCATAGGAGAGCTAGGCAAGAAAAATGTGAAGCACGACAAGAAAAACCCGTCAAAAGTAATTTATGTGAAGATAGAGGATGAAATAGCCTGCATATTCTATTATAAATATGAAGGATTTGGAGGCAAACCGCTAGGATCACAAGGAAAAGCACTATGCCTACTGTCAGGAGATAATAGTAGCGCTGTTGCGAGCTGGATGATGATTAGGCAAGGTATCTTTCCTCACCTCCTCTTTCTTGATGCCAGGCCCTATGTTGACCATTCTTATGTGAAAAAGGCTATCACTCTAGCGACCCTCCTTAGGGAGTTCTTGCCAGTTAGGAGATGCCATCTTATCGCTTTGAAAATGGGCTTCATCGTTGATAGCCTAGAACAAATCTGCTCTTCTGAAATCCTACCCGTTCTACTCAATAGAATGGTTACGCGTATTTCGTGCTCTTACGCAGACAGAATCGGTACAAGCAATATCATTGTTGGGGAGAGTTTTGACAGAAGCAGCTTTCAAACCCTTGCAGATCTATTTGAGATATCTTCAAAATACAACAAGCAGATTCTGTATCCGTTGATAGGGCTGAGCAAAAAGGAAATAATGGACTACTCAGAGAAGATTGGGGCCTCCGAATTCGCAAAAGAGCGTGATGATCAGTTACAAAAACCCTCAACTGAACCCAACGGGAGAGCAGTCATCGAGGCAGAGAACAGATTAGAAATAG
>CAYMHC010000123.1:0-2173 GCA_964390155.1 uncultured Nitrosopumilales archaeon | reverse complement strand
GACTCTCTTATGCTGTTGAAGAATATCCTCCTGAATTCCTCCGTATCGCAGCCGTAACCCTTGGCAGCACCTTCTATGGGCCAACCAAAGTATAGCCACCTCACCCTCCTCTCATCCAATATCTCTCTTAACCTCAGCCTTACAGGAGCCGAAAGCTTGAGCTTTTCCATGACATCTTCAGCCCAGTCTGGCTCGTCCTGCTCCCCTATGAACATGGTAACATCTATTGCTTCGGCCACGCCCTTAGCCAGCTTGCTCAATCTGGCGATTGATTCTCCAGGGGTTAGAAGATGCCTGAGCTTCTCCCTTTTGGAGCTGTAAGGTAGCATCATTGTATGGGCACCTACCTTCCAGCATTCTTCTTCTACGGCTAAGGCAAAATCTTGGCATTCATTATCTGTAGAGTTGTATATTATCCTCACAGAATCGAACTCTCCATCAACCTTCTTTCCTATTCTCATAGAATCCACTGCCAAAGAATGGGCTATCTTTCTCATCTCTTCTTCAGATAATCTATGCATACAAATATAGAGAGCTTATTGCGATTTAAAAATTAGTCTACTCCCAGATTTGAGAATTTGACATTTGTAAGTCCTAAAAAGGGGCGAAGTTCTCTAGGTATTTGGGGGTTGATCTTTCTCCCTTCCCAGCATTCTTAATCGCCAGCAATAATCACATAATTGATTGAATTTTAGATGGACTTAGGATTATCAGTCAAAATCCCAGACCGTCCTACCTTTTGAGAACTGCATTATATACCCGCAGTTTTCGCAGATCATCAAAGTAACTTTGTGTGCTGTGAAGCCCCATTTACTGTCCATCTTCCCTTCCTCTTTCCTGAAACTTTCGCTATTACATAAAGGACATTTTAGTTTCATATAATAACCGAGCTAAAATACAAATGTGATTTAATATAAAGCTAACTCTCCATAATGAATCTTGAAGGGCCTAAGAAAATTTCAATATATTCACCAATCGGTCTTAGAATAACCACATGGCAATACTTGCAGTGCATGTTGCTATCCTATTGGAACAATACTCTTTAGCATCATCTCTCTTTCCACAAAGTCAGGACACATTGAAGCCAACTTGTAACGGAAATTCTTTGAATGATTAAACTCAGATAGATGAGCAATTTCGTGAAGAATTACATATTCCGCCAATTCTTTCGGAAGAGCAATGATTTGCCAGTTGAATGTAAGTTTACCGTTTCTGCTGCAATAGCCCCATTTCTTCATATCTTTGACTTCAAATCCATTTGACATTACTCCGAACTTTTCTGCGTATGCAGGTATCTCAATCTGTAGATACTTCTTGGTCTTTCTTGTCATCCAATCCCTAAGCAAATCCTTGCGGCCCATCTTATTCTTTGTGAAGAAGGTTATTTTGTCCTTGTCTAGCTTTACACTTGCCCTATCTGAACGAACGATTTCTAATTCGTAGCATCTGCCTTTGTATAAGATTCGTTTACCATCAAATACTGGCTTTCTTTTGGATAGCTCTTGATATTTTTTCTCTATCCAATCATGTTTTTCCCTTACGATTTTCTCGGGATCAATATTCGAGTTCTTTGGAAGCGTGACCACAAGGTCAAGATTCTTTGTGAACCTGAGATAGACATACTTCGATCCTTTTCCTAGCCTAACCGCATAATTGATCTCTTTGTCGCCTATTATTAACTTTGGCAATATCATCATCTCCCAGGCTGTATTTCATGATGAACTTCATGAAATCCCCGGCCGTAAAGAAGATTTTGAACATCTCAATGATGAGAACAAAGAAAATACGGTTTCTGCCTTAAGAAAAGCACTTCCACATGAGGTTCTGTGGCCATCTCCAAATATTCCTTTATCCCGTTTTCTATGATCTTTATGCTTTCTCATCCTTTAGGCCTTATCCTAGGCTTGATCAGCCAATAGTCTAGGAGTGAATCTGTTATAGAAGAAACCAAGGAGTAGGCCAAAGATAAGGTATATGATCAAATCTCTCCCTAAACCATATAGATAATACACGATATCATATTGCAGATTTCCTAAGCCAAGCATTAAAGATAATACAAAGCTTAGTATTACAGAGAAGATCAACCATAAAATTAGACCAAAGACAATACCTTTGTTCAAATACGTTCTACCAGGAATCTTGTCATAGGTCCAGCCGTATATTATCCCAAATA
>CAYMHC010000122.1:0-2298 GCA_964390155.1 uncultured Nitrosopumilales archaeon | reverse complement strand
TCTATGATATTGGAGATGATAAGTTACTCTTTGTATTCAGCGACAGGATATCGGCCTTTGATGTCATTCTTCCTAGTTTCATACCATATAAAGGGGAGATACTCTGCAAGTTCTCGGAGTTTTGGTTCAATACACTAGACATTCCTAACCATATGATAAAAGTCACTGATAAGAATAGAATGGTAGTTAAGAAGCTTGACATGATCCCTATAGAGTGTGTAGTTAGAGGATACTTGTATGGCAGTTTTTATGATAGACTAACAAAAGGAGAAATTCGATCAAATACTAAACCTGAACTGGCTTCTAAACTTCCAAATCCTTTATTCGATCCAACCACAAAATCCATGGAGAAGGATTTACCAATAACTAAAAATGAGATTTTGTCAAAAGGTCTGCTAGAAAAGGAAGAGCTCTCATGGTTAGAGGAGAAGAGCATAGAACTCTATGAGAGGATGGCTAAAAGGTGTGAAGGCGCTGGGTTCATAATGGCGGATGTCAAGTTTGAGTTTGGCAAGGAAGATGGTCATATTATTCTTGCGGATTCTTTAGGTCCTGATGAGTTTAGGCTCTGGCCAAAAGAGAAGTATTCTGTAGGGAAAACACAAGAGAGTTATGATAAGCAGTTGGTGAGAGATTGGTTGATAAGCGTTGGCTTTAAGAAGGATTTGGACGAGGCCTTAAAGAAAGGTTATCCAATACCTAATCCTCCAAAATTGCCAGAAGATCTAATATCCGAAACTACAAAAAGGTACATCTCAGCCTTTGAAAAGATAGCCGGCCTAAGATTTCGTTGATAGGTATGAGAAGACTCACATACGCTAAAGCCGGCGTGGACCTAGATGAGATGAGTGAGATACGCAAGGACATTGTAAAGCAACTCCATGATACTTTCAAGCTAAGGCAGGGGAAGTTCGGGAGGGCTTTGATGGAGATAGGGCACTATGCTGGCATGATAGATATCGGAGATAGAGCATTGACGGTTCATGCCGATGGTGTAGGCACAAAGGTTCTCGTAGCTCAGATGATGGAGAATTATGATACGATAGGAATAGATTGCATAGCAATGAATGTCAATGATATAATATGTGTAGGGTCGGAACCAATCGCTTTAATCGATTATTTAGCTTTGGAGAAGCCTAATAGAGATACTGTAAAAGGGATAATGAAGGGTCTTGCAAAAGGAGCAAAGGAAGCTCAAATTTCAATTGTTGGTGGAGAAACAGCAATAATGCCCGACGTAATAAAAGGGATTAATGGCAGAGGTTTTGATCTCGTCGGCTTGGCTATAGGGGTTATAGACAAAGACAAGGTGATAGATGGTAAGGATTTGAAACATGGCGATATAGTAATAGGCGTTAATAGCGCTGGAATTCATTCCAACGGCTTATCTCTTGCAAGGAAAGCGCTACTGCAAAAGTACAAGATTGATCAATTCATACCAGAGCTTGGGAGGAGTATTGGAGACGAGTTGCTTTTACCTACTAGAATCTACGTCAAGCCAGTTCTCGAAGCTTTGAAAAAATGTGAGGTTCACGGCTTGGCTCATATAACTGGTGGAGCCTTCTCCAAGCTTAGAAGATTGCTGCTAAAGCCAAAGATAGGTTTCTTGCTTGATGATATCCCCAAACCATTGCCTATATTTCAATTGATTCAAAAAGAGGCCCATGCTAGTGACAAAGAAATGTATAGAACCTTTAACATGGGTGTAGGATTTTGTGTCTGTGCACCAAAGAGTGAAGAGGACAGAATCATTAAAATATTCGCAAATCAAGGCATGGGAGCAAGGACAATAGGTAAGATTGTTGAAAAGTCTGGAGTAATAATAGGAGATATTAGGTTATGATCAAAAGAGAAGAAATGCAAGAACTGGCTAAAAGGTACAAAGAGCCCATAGAGCTTATACTAGGATCTCACTCTGCCTTGGATGCTGCATCGGGTGCTAGGAACTACAGATTGAGAAGGATCATCTATACTACAAAAGGGAGGGCCATCATATACTTGCAGAATCCAATTGTAGGCAAGGTTGGAGTAGAAATCGAGGATTTGCCCAAATGTGCAAGAGATGAAATGGTTTGTGTTTATGATCCAAGGGAATTGAAGAAGAAAGGAGACTGGAAGACGGCTCTGATAGTCTTTGATGAGTATCAAGAAGTTTACAAGTATATGGACGAACTGTTGGAAATGGAGTGCCTTCAAGTGCCGAATAGAGCCTTTTCTGTATATTTGGGAGGAGACGAGCGTTTCAGCAGAATAGAGAACGAATTTTCCATCCCGATAGTAGGGTCAAGAAATCTGTTG
>CAYMHC010000121.1:0-2323 GCA_964390155.1 uncultured Nitrosopumilales archaeon | reverse complement strand
ACTCTATTTCCTCCAAGAATCTCCTCTACTACACTATTCCACTTGAAATTTATCTTCTTATTCTTGAAGGCTCTATCCTGCAAAATCTTGCTGGCTCTAAGCCTATCTCTCCTATGCACTACAGTAACCTTTTTTGTATGTTTTGTAAGTAACAAAGCATCATCCATCGCTGTATCTCCTCCACCTACAACTACTACATCCTTATCCTCGAAGAAAGGCGCATCGCATATAGCACATGATGATACCCCTTTACCTAAGAGTCTTCGCTCAGACTCTAATCCCAACCATTTTACAGAAGCTCCTGTAGCTATTATGATCGCTTTAGCTTTGTATACACTATTCTGAACTCTTACTTCAAAAGGATATGACAATAAATTAACTGATTTTGCATCATAATCCTCGAATTCTGCACCAAATCTCTCAGCTTGTTTTCTCATCCTGTCTATTAATTCAGGTCCTTGAATACCATCCGGAAAGCCAGGATAATTCTCAACTTCAGCAGTTAGCATCAGTTGCCCTCCAGGCGGTAATCCTGAAATTACAAGAGGCTTAAGATTCGCCCTGGCAGTATAAATTGCCGCTGTCAAGCCTGCAGGTCCAGAACCTAATATTATGAGTTCCCTCATAATAGTCGAGAATGGGTTATCAGTCTTTAATAATTTTTGTAATTGAATGAAATTAAGAATAAAAAATCATTTTTTCTTTGGCAACATTATCCCTTGCTTAATACATGCTCTACCTGTAGCGTCGAGAACAGCTTCTCTTATGATGTATCCAGCCTTATGCAATATAGTGTCCTTTAGCTCAGGGTCGAGTTCCATGCTCGCTGTACAGGGATAGCCGTGATGAGCATTCGATATTATTTGCTCTATACCATCTATCTTGCTCAATCTAATCTGCTGAGCTACATACCACGTAGAACCACAAGGCGCACTTCTCAAAACAGTAGAACTCTCTATTCTATCTCCCTTCAAATAAACTTCAATTATAGGTTTACCAATTTTGTACCTATTAATGAACTCGTCTATGATCTTATTCCCGCTTTCTTCAAGAGAGCAAAAAGGCTTTGGAAAGGAATACTCGATCTTGAAATCTTTTAGCTCTAACTCAAGCCTCTTCTGAAGATTTGGTGGACACCACCTTCTATTCTCTATAGGCACGATAACAGCTTTGGCTTCCGTCTTTTCTACCATTAGAGGCAATGCTGCGAGAAGGTCTGGATGAATGCCAATTGGCAAAACAATGTCACACTTCGGCGGATTTTTTGGAAGGTACCTCCCAGGATCCTCTATAAAGTCGTTCAATCCCCCTTCAATTAAATCGACTCCGCATATGTCGGATGCAAAAGGACCATAACTGACCCTACAGAAACCGCATGCTAGGTGACACGACCTGCAAAAATTTGGTAAATTCGCTAGATTCCCTACAACTTTCTCTCCAAAATCATCCCCTATCAGGAAGTATAATTGCATTTATCCTTCCTCGCTCTCTGAATCCAGTACGAATGTTACTGTGTATATATAGATATTACTGCTATATAACCTTAAGAAAAGTTTATAATTACCTTCTTGTAATTACTTTATCATGGCAAAATACGAAACCTTGGAAAAGGCAAGAGACTATAACATCCTCACTGCCGTGTTTAGAGTTCTAGGCAACGTGAATAGGCTTAGGATAATCACATACTTGGAAAAGAAATCATATTCTTTTGGTGAACTTTTCAGGGAATTAGCTATAAACCCAAAAGTACTTAATGATAATCTTAACGTTCTAATCACCAACAAACTCGTAGCCAAATCGTATCCTTACAGGGTATACACGTTAACTCCTGCAGGGCATGTAGCTAAGCAGGGAGTAGATGCCTTTTCTGGCTATGTTGCAAGAATTGCTAATGTGATAAAGGAGGAGTAGCAAAAATGACCACTAAGCTATCTATTGAAGAGTTCGAATCTAGCTTTGCCAAAATCAAGGGACTTGAATTACTGATAGGGAAGATAGTTGAAGAAGAATGGGACGAGACCATGGGTCCTACTCCCTACCCATCCATAACCGATTTAAGAGCTTGGGATCATCGCCTCATTCAGAGATATGAACCCTTCTACTCGCCTTTCTGTGATATGTGTTGCTTGTGCACCTTTGGAAAGTGCGACCTGACCAAGGGGAAGAAAGGTTCTTGTGGCATAGATATTAGAAGCCAGCAAGGAAAGATAGTTTTAATTGCCTGTCTTATGGGTGCGGCATGCCATGCTACACATGCCCGTCATGTCATTGACTATCTGATCAAAAAGAAAGGCCGAGACCATCCAATTGATCTTGGGGAAGA
>CAYMHC010000120.1:0-2412 GCA_964390155.1 uncultured Nitrosopumilales archaeon | reverse complement strand
GAGATAAAGCTCAAAGGAAAGCTTGCAAAACGTTTGGGCGAAGACAGGGATATAGTTTAAAATACAAATAAAAAATAGCCGTGTCGGCCAATAGCCTACGGCGCTCGTGTGGGGCTGGTCAAATTACTTGCCCAATCGCATGGCTCGGTTTGATTTGGGTTATCTTTATCTTCACTTTATCTCCCTGCTTTGTGTTCGGCACGAAGATAACGAAGCCTTGGACCCTTGTCAAACCATCTCCACGTTTACTTGTCTCTGATATGGTGATGTCCAGCTCATCGCCAACCTTAACGGGTTTCGCACTGAAGTAGGTTGTGGGAAACTTTCGGCGTGGATAGCCTTGTTTTTCGGATCTTGCCTCGTCTTCAGACAATTACTACGTCATCTTCCTTTGGACCCTACATTATGTCTATATATTTAAGCCTTATTTTAATATCCAAGTGCTGTAATTGGATAACTACGTTAGGGCTGGAGATAATGTACTAATCTATCTCACGAGCAAGAAGAAATGGTTGGTTCGAGCAAAGGTTAGTGAGACCCTCCATACGCATTTAGGGTACATAGAATTAAGTTCTATTATTGAAAAGGAATACGGTTCATCTGTAAAAACAAGCTTGGGGGAGAGACTTTGGGTACTCAGGCCAACTATAGTCGATCTAATTCTAAAGGCTGAAAGAAGAACTCAGATAGTCTATCCTAAGGACCTTGGGATGATAGCCGCCATGACGGGCATCTCCCCAGGCTCCATAGTGGTAGAATCTGGCACTGGCAGTGGTGCCCTTACTACTTTCCTTGCCAATCTGGTCAAGCCTAGTGGTCACGTTTTCTCATACGAGATTAGGCCCGAATTCATAGAGATCGCCAAGAGGAACATAGATAGGGCTGGTCTGGGGGAATTTGTCACCATAAAGCCGGCTGACGCAAAGGTGGGCTTCGATGAGAGAAATGTAGATGCTGTGGTAATAGATGTAGGAGACCCTTGGACTTTGGTAAGAGTTGCATGGGATGCTCTAAAGGGTGGAGGCATTATTGCCTCTGTGTCTCCCACGATGAACCAAGTTGAGAAGCTGGTTTCCGAGCTCGTCAATACTGGTTTTATGAGCATAGAAAGCTTAGAATTACTGTCGAGGAATCTTGAAGCAAGAATTGGCATGACAAGGCCTTCTATGAGGATGATAGGGCATACAGCATACCTTACATTCGCAAGAAAAATATTAACGGATAAAGTGTAAAGGTTAAATTCATATCATAATACAGCTTAAAGGTGAATAAATTGGATAAATCCGAAATGGTTGAAGATTCATCTTTTCTTCTGTACCTTTCTCCATTGTTGATCAATATCATATATCCTTTTTACCTTTGGTTTACTCAAAATTTTCTTCCTATTGAGGTCTACCTCAGAGTCACTAACGATATTACTGTATTCTTCGTAGGTGTGCTAGCAGTAACAATTGCAGTTGCGATAGAAGTATGGATAAACCCTAAGGACATGAGGATTGAGAAGATAGAAGAAAACATGACAAGAATGAGAATTTTGGCATTTTTGTTCATAATTACATCCTTGATCTTCGTTTGGGTTGCGAGTGGCTACTCGCCTAACCTAATAGAAGTTTTTGACATTTATTTAGAAGGAAGATACGCTATATTATACCCTCTTTTCTTGCTATTCTTATCTCTATTTCTATCTCCCTCAATAAAACATCTCTTCAAATTCTCTGCAATACTCTTTGAGGTCACCCCAACTGTTCTTATGGCATCCTCTCCCCTGCTGCTCTACATCCTTTGGCGCTTGAAATTGTCTTCTAATATCGTCTTTTCAATTCCTATTTTAATGCTCATAGCAGGCACTGCCCTGTTCTTGTATAGCTTAAGGATTGAGGGAAAAAGCAGGTTGACTTAAAGTTCTAGCAACTCTGTAATCAATCCTAGCGATATCTACCAATGAGTTGCTAAGGCATTATAAGAAATCGTCTAGGCTCTTCGCTTCTTCATGCTTGTGCAACTCTCTTTCTTCCATGCTCTCGTCTCCGAATTTATCGAAGATGGGCTTTCCATAGACACCATCGTATCCTGGTACAGAATGTACCCTTCCCTCTCTAGTTTTAATTATTGCATCAACAATCTTTTCACTAGTTACCTTTGACAGTTCATCCTTCCTGGCGTTGAACAGTACATTCAGTTCATTGCCAAACTTTGCTACGAGTTTATCCTGTTCCTCCATGACCTTTTTCGAGTAAAGTTGATCTACGCCTGTGACATGAGATATTATCTCGTATAATGGCAACAAAGATTTGTATGGAATGGTATCTTTCAACATGAAACCTTCGGGCCTATCCGCCAATTCTTCAACTCTTTGCAATACTCCTATAGTCAATTTCTTACCACATTTTGGGCATTTGTTGTTAAGCTTGA
>CAYMHC010000119.1:0-2429 GCA_964390155.1 uncultured Nitrosopumilales archaeon | reverse complement strand
ACGGATAAAGGCGATATGCACTTCCAAGAGTATCTGGTCAAAAGAAAGGCTCAAGACGAAGTTTTGCAGACAATGTTCAAAGGGATCGAAATGGCAAGACCAGCCCCTAGAGTGATAGATTCAATCAGAGAGGCTAGAGGGATAATAGTCTGTCCTAGTAATCCAGTAGTCAGCATAAGCACGATTCTCAATGTTGTTGGGATCAGAGAAAGCTTAAGAGAAACTGAAGCCAAGATAGTAGGAATAAGCCCTTTGATAGCAGGTTTACCTGTTAAAGGCCCAGCAGATAAACTAATGAGTAGCATGGCAGTTCAACTTTGCATCGAAAAAGAGGAGGTCTCTGCTTTTGGCGTGGCAAAGCTTTATAGAGACTTCTTAGACGCGTTTATCATAGATAATCTGGATGCAAGCCTTAAAGAAAAAATCGAGGCCCTAGGAATAAAGGTTTTTGTTACAGACACAATAATGAGAGGATTGAAGGAGAAGGTGGAACTAGCCAAAGTTGCCCTGAGCGCTATAGGAATCTAAAATGAGTTTCGTGGCAATTCCCGTAAAGGTCTTGAAAGACGCAAAGAGAAGACTCGAAGTGATATTAAGGAATGAAGAGAAGCGTTTATTCTGTATTGCTATGATAAGAGACGTTTTGAATGCAGTGAGCGCATCAAAACATGTTGAGAAGGTTACAATCATTAGTTGCGATAAGAACCTACTAGAATTGGCAAGTAGGAGGGGGGCGATAGCTCTCGACGAAGGAGAATCAAGAGGATTGAATTCTGCCGTGGAAAGAGTGGCGAGATTCTGTGCAAGTGAAGGAGCTAAATCCATGCTTGTTTTGCCGATAGACATACCTCTCATAAAGAGTCGTGACATAGACAAAGCAATTCAAAAGAGCTATCCAAGATCGATTGTTATTTCACCATCCATTGATGGAAAGGGTACTAATGCTCTTCTTATGAATCCTCCTGCAGTTATCAAGACGAGGTTTGGAGCAAACAGCTTCAAAACTCATATAAATGAAGCTGTCTCCAATAGAATCCAGTACGAAATCTATAGATCACCAAGAGTTGGATTGGATATAGATAATCCGAAGGATATAGTTGCTTTCTCAAAGCTCGGAGAAGGCACAGAAACTTATGATTATATGATGAAGATCGATCTTGTAAATAGAACCAACAAATATCTAAAAGAAATCCGTAAACCTCTTTTGCAAAAAAAACATTACCTGAAGAGGTCTCTTGAATGAGGTCTGATAAGGGATTTAGTAGAGCCTTCTCCTTCAAGATATCTATAACCTCTTACTATAGCCACAGGGACCATTCCCACCTTTCCCATAATAAGCTCTGCTGCTGATGCAATTTCATCGGCTATAGCTATTGCAGTCACTTTAAGCATATTGTCATAACTATCCTTTTCGCCCCTGTAGTCCAAAATTGGCTCTAACCCAGCAACCCCTATTGCTATGTTTGTTTGGCCTTCTCGCCAAGGTCTACCAAAGGTGTCCGATATTATCACAGCCACATCAACGCTCAGTCTTCTTATTATTTCATTTCTAATGTGCCTAGCAGATTTGTCAGGATCGATAGGTAATAAAGAGACCATATCTTCGCCTTTTATGTTAGATTTATCAACGCCAGCATTTGCGCATACAAAGCCATGTCTAGTCTCGGCTATTATTACTCCTCTCTCCATCCTAACCATTCTCTTTGCCTCACGAAGAATAACCTCTATCATTCTCGAGTCCTTTTTTCTTCGTTTACCTATCTTTAGGGCAAAAAGTGAAGGATCTATCTTCTTTAGGTCGATAAGTCTCCCTTCTGCTTTAGAGACTATCTTATGGGTTACGACAATTATGTCCTTATCCATGATCTCCATTCCTTGTTTTTGAACCGAATCCATGATTAGATTGGCTATGTCGTCGCCAGGCTCAACTTCGGGAATTCCTTTTATTCCCATGATCTTTATCTCTAATGACAAATCTTGATCAACTTGATTTGAATAAATACAAAAGATAACCTTCTATTATTTCTAACTATGTGAAAATCTCATGCCCTTATCCCGTCTCGAAAAAGAGTTGTTGATTTCACCAAGGGAAGCAGGAATTAAGACCGTCTACGGGAAGAGAGGTTGCCCCTATGATGAATAGCCCAGTCATTACTATGGCTACGATGACAGCTATGGGGAGCACCTTGTAGCTTGGCTTTCTCTAATTCAATCATCCATTTGAGGTCAGAGAGGAGCCATTACCAAACTATATATTGTACAGCAACTGTAAAAAATGACCGAGTTGAAGCTCGATTGGAATGGATTAGGGACCCCTACAGCTACAGAGTTGTAGAGTTCATCAGAAGAATAGGCGGGGAAGCAAGATTTAGGGACTTCAAGAGAAACCTTAAGGAATTGGATATGAGTGAGAAGAAGCTCGCAACGAC
>CAYMHC010000118.1:0-2432 GCA_964390155.1 uncultured Nitrosopumilales archaeon | reverse complement strand
TGAACCCACGACCGCCCGAGTGCAAGTCGGGTATTAGAGTTTGAACAATTCTACCCCTGAACTACCGGCCCATAAAATAAAGCACCTTTGCCTACAAATTTAAGTCTTATTGAGGTTTAATTGATTCCCTGACGCATTATCTGGGCATGCACTTCATAGCATCTCTCAAAATATCTGTGAATAGAATTATGCTTTGAAAACTTGTATTATATTTTGGAGGCTTTAAATATAGATTGATAAAAGCATCGCCATGGTCGATGCCTTCCAAATAGTCGGATTTGTAGCGTTGATGGCTTCATCATTTGGCTTCTTGCCTCAGGTTGTAAAGACTTTCAGGACAAAGAAAGCAGAAGATATTTCGCTCTATACTCTAATCCTCCTGATTACAGCATCTTCTTCTTGGACGGCTTATGGTCTTAGCAAATCTGATTTCTTTATTATTTTGACCAATGTGATAATCTTTGTTCTAGTATTGGTTCTCACATTAATGAAACTGTCATACAGAAATCATCATTTGGAAGATGGAAAATCTTAAATATTTACAAAAGGTCTGAAGTAGTGCCTTGAATTTTCATGATATGGCACTGATCGCCCCTTCAGTAATGGATTTGGTCTACATCATCCTGATCTTACTTCTAATGTGGATCATCGTATCTATACCAGTTTACATAGCGGCGAAGATAGTCACAGGAGGCAAGGCTACCTTTGGGCGGGCTATGCTGGCTACACTTCTCGGCCCTATCGTATATGGAATAGTCTTATTGTTGGCAACGATCTTCCTAGGACCCCTGGTCGGCCCTTATGCTCTCCTATTGGCCTTAATACTTGCTTTTATTGCTTGGTTATGGGTTTACAAATCAAGCTTCAAGACTGGATGGTTACAAGCCCTGGGTATAGCTTTGCTGGCAATAATAATAATGGTCGTTATTGGCTTGATTCTGGCAGTATTCTTCGGTGCGATTCTACCCTTCCTGTTCCCGATAATCATCTGAAGTCACTCATATAGTGGTTCTCTTAGAAGACGGATATAAGGAACGAGTTACTGGTAGTCATTTAAACAAAAGGATTTTCTTTTATTGTGTATTGGCTCAGGAGTAATCCTTTACCAGAATTTTCTTCATAGCATCTATGGCTTTTATGGCTGGAGAATCAGGGGCAAAATCGATAGGTGCGATTCTAAGCATGTCGGATTTTGCTATGGCATCATCGTAAGGAATGATGCCAATAATGGGGATGTTAATCTTCTTCATCATATCATCGAGAAAATTCTTTTCTTCCTCAATTCTTACCTTATTGCCAACACCAAAGATCGAATTCACTTTTATATCGTGGGCAAGCCTTGAAATTCTGCTGGCAGTTTCTATAGATTGCATCCTGGGTTCGACAACGCTCACAATGGCATCAACCCCTCTTACAGTGCCTCTTCCTAGGTGCTCGAGGCCAGCTTCCATGTCCATTATGACAAAATCCTTTCTATCGATCAATATGTGTCTCAATAAAGCTCTTAACAATGAATTCGCAGGGCACATGCAACCAGAGCCGCCGGACTTGACAGTACCCATTACTATGAGCTTGGTGTTGTCAGGACCTAGCACTCCGTACTTCTCAGCTATATCATGAACATTCGGCGTTAGGCTGAAGACAGAGCCCAAAGCACCAGGCCTTGCTCCAGTCCTCTCCTCAATTAGATCAAGGTTTTCAGATATGGGGATTATCTTCGAAGCAGTATCTTGATCTATACCTAATACAGAGGCGAGGTTCATAGCTGGGTCGGCATCTATCGCAATAACGTTGTACCCATCTTTGGCCAAGAGCCTTGCAAGAACCCCAGCAAAAGTAGTCTTACCAACCCCTCCCTTTCCAGCTATGGCCAATTTCACGGATTAAATCACCAAAGAACGGGTTGTGATGTGCTGAAGAATAAGCTCATTTACAATTTCATTGACGGCTTTTAAGGCTGTAGATGAAGAAGGCAAGTCCAATAAAGACTTTCCTTCCACGTTGAACTGTTGGATTAAAGGGTCTTCTGGGATTATGCCCGCGCAGTCTAGTTCGGATTCTTTTATCACTTCTTTTATCTTGTCTTCTACAGAAGGAGTTGCTCTATTAACAACTAGAAGGATCCTGCCTATGTTTATGTGCAGTTCTTTGCAGAGTTCCTTTATCCTATTGGCAGTCTTGGCACCACTTATGGTTGGGTCTGTAGCAACCAGAAGCAAGTCTATGTCCCTGGTGGTTCTTCTGCTGAAGTGCTCGAGCCCAGCTTCTGTATCCATTAGAACCAAAGGATATTTTTGAGAGACAGAGTCCAAAACCTTTCTCAATACATTGTTGACAAAGCAGTAACACCCAGGTCCTTCTGGCCTTCCCATGATTATCAAATCGTAGTCATTATTCTCCATAACAGAGCTTTGAATGAGATAGTTCAGATA
>CAYMHC010000117.1:0-2456 GCA_964390155.1 uncultured Nitrosopumilales archaeon | reverse complement strand
TTATATCAAGTTCATTGCACCATTCTAATAATTTCTCGGCTTTTTTCGCTCCTAACCAATGACCTATCCATCTTGGGTAGGAGTGGGCTTCAGCCCATCTTCTATTTCCATCTAATATGATGCCTATGTGTTTAGGAGCATCAGCCTTACTTATTTGATTGCTCAAGTATTTCTCATAAATTTTGTAAACTCCTGCCATTCTCAGCAATGAGTTGAGCAATCTAAGTTCCCTTTACTACCTTCTTGTGAGAGCGAATGTGCCGATAAGCTACAATAGCAACTATGGAAGTAACAATGAGCCCTAGCATAAGTTGCAATATTAACATAAAGGGGCTTTGACCAGGGTTTGCCAGAATTCGTGAGAATTCAATTATGGGCAGGTAAAGAAAAGCTAGTATCAAGAAAGCAAATATGTCCCGCCATATCCTGACGCTTTTTCTCACCCAATTAAAGATCAGAGAGTAGCTCAAGTATATCGAGAGCCCTACCCAAGTCAATGGAAGGGATTTTTCTAAGAATGAGCTCATAAACAGCTGGATGGGTTCCCTTCCAATACTGACATGAAAACCCTGATAAAGGGCCACAGATATCACCAAAAGAGTTGCTATCATGGAAAAGAACCTGATGTATGAAGACATCTTCTTCATCCTCCTTATCGATACAATATACTTGACTAAGTCAAAGCCCCATATAATCAAGGCTATGCCAAAGATTATCAAAACAACTTGAATTGCAATCTGAAGCAAATTAAAGACGCTGAGCAGGCCAATTGTAAGGAATAGCATGCCTGGGACTCCTAAGGAGAATTTAGAGTATCTTGGGTCTGTGATGAGCATCTTGATGTATCGCCCAAGAACAGCGTAGGATTCCTCTAGCCTCCCACTATGCTTTATTACAACTCTTTTGATAGATATTATTGGCATCACACTCATTAATACTGGTAGAATCTCTCTGTCCTCAAAACCATCTGATACTACGATCGCTCCACTTGCATTAAATTCGCTTGCAACCTTCATCAACTCAGCTCTTAAATTCTGATCGGCTTCGACCCCCCCCTCATAGAATCCAGCTATGACCGCTATCTGACAATCGGTCTTCTTGGTTACCAGTTCATCATATTGCTTCACCGCTGCGAAGATAGCGTTGGCGTCGGCTTCTTCAGGGTCGGCAATGGCCAACTTCTTAGCTGCTTCTATGCAATTATCTCTGCCTATTACAGGAGTCTCGACCTTCGCTTTGGTCCCTATATCGTCATCTCTATCCACGCTTAGTACAAGTAGCTTAGACAATTTATGCTCCGCGCCCAACTTGCCTTGTTGGCATAATGGCATGAGCCTTACTTAAATTATTCATCCTTATCTTCGAACAAGACCTTTAACTCGTCCCAACTCAAACTCTTTCCTTCTGCAAGTTTATCTCTCGCTTTTGATCGGGCCTCTTCTAGCAAGGTTTGCTCTCTCATCCTAATAGAAGTTCTCTCATCTAGTCTCCTTTTCTCTTTCAATTTAGATAATTCAGCATCGATATAATACAGATTCTTTCTGATCTCCTCAATATCCTGCTCCATCTCTTTTTCCTCTTGTACAAGTTGCTGTTTTGTCATAACAGTATTGCGCAGAGTCTCTCTTTGAGTTCTCAACTTGGGTAAGACCGATCTCTTTATCTCCTTCATTTCATCCAGTTTGTTCATAAGAGATCCAGCCTCGACTAAAAGTTCATTCAGTTCTTGTCTAGTCATGTAAGCTCTCTTCCAAAGATGGAGCTTAAACTCTAGCTTCTTTATGTAGTCCACTAGTTGCTTCTCCTCTTCCCTCGTTAGAGGCTCCGTTTGAAGCTTCCACTCTATGTTGTCCAGCTTCTCTTTCAAGGCGGTCTCAGACTCATGAGGAGCTGCTTTTTCGAAGTTTCTTAAGACCTTCTCTGTCTCCTTAACCTTCATCTTGATCTCTTCTGTTTTTGATAGAATGTCATTGCGGGTATCACTAAGTTGCCTTATCAATGAATGTTGCTCAGAAATGGCTTTCCTCCCTTCCCTCAACTTCTTAACTATGTCTTTGATTTCTTCTCTTAACTCACGCCTTCTTTGGCTTAGCTTCTTGAGCTCATTGATCAAACTTAACCTATAGTTCATCAATGAAGAAAGCTTCTGTTCTGTCAGATCCAGATCTTCATTCATTTTATCCAGCCCCAGGACCAAGAATGATTCTTGCATCTACAGCTACTAATCCAGATGGATAAACCAATATAGGATTTAGATCGAGCTGATCTATTTCATCAATATTCGTCAGCAATTCAGAAATTCTCACTAGGGCATCAGCTATGGCATTTATATCCAATCTTGGGTTTCCTCTGTGGCCAAGCAATAGAGGATAGCCTTTTATCTCTTTGATCATATCATGCGCATCATTCCTACCCACAGGGGCTATTCTAAAGGATACATCTTTAAGAATCTCTAT
>CAYMHC010000116.1:0-2507 GCA_964390155.1 uncultured Nitrosopumilales archaeon | reverse complement strand
ATAAGCTCATTCACGGGTCTGAGCTATGCTGAACTGTCAACAATGTTCCCAAAAGCAGCGGCAGAATATGTCTATGCAAAGAATAGTTTCAGTAGTGGATTATGGGCCTTCTTATTGGGATGGATAATAATTTTTGTAGAAGTTGTGTCTGCCTCTACCGTTGCTCTGGGGTTCTCTGGTTATCTAAAGTCTTTTTGGGAGGTGCCCCTTCCAATCATCGCTATTCTCCTGATAGGCGCGCTCTCGTTGCTCAACTTTGCCGGTATTAAGATATCCTCGAGAATTAATGTTCTTTTCACTGGTATTGAGATGCTCGGACTTGTTTTGATAGTAATTTTAGGACTTGGCCTTTCTCCTAATGTAGACTTTTTCGAGACATCAACAGGAATCCAAGGAGTTTTCTTTGGGGCAGCTCTAATATTCTTTGCCTATCTGGGTTTTGAAGATATCGTTAATCTCTCTGAGGAAACGGAGAATCCTCGAAAAAACATTCCGAGAGCGGTAATTCTTTCAATCGCGATTACTACTATTGTTTACGTACTTGTGGCCCTTTCCACAGTAAATCTTGTAGACTTTAGAATACTAGAAAGTTTGGACGCTCCTCTTGCCTACGCAGCTTCTACTGTCCTTGGTGAGAAAGCATTTTTGATTCTTAGTTTCATTGCGCTATTCGCAACCTCGAACACGGTTCTGATCGGACTTATAGTCAACTCGAGGATGGTTTATGGAATGGCCAAAGATCGCGCCTTGCCCACGATCTTCTCATCTATTCATAGAAGAAGAGGTACGCCATGGATTGCCATAGTAGTAGTGATGATAGCTTCGATGATTTTTGCTTCGTTGGGTGATCTACGTTTGATTGCAGGTATAACAAATTTTGGGTCTTTCATAATTTTTGCCTCTGTCAACTTTTCTTTGATATGGCTTAGATACAAACAACCTAATTCAGAAAGACCATTCAAAGTACCGATAAACATAGGGAAGTTTCCTGTAATCCCATTTTTGGGATTATCTACATGTATATTCTTCGTGTTCAGCCTCGATCTATTGGCCGCCGCTGTCGCAATTCCTGCACTAGTGTCTGGTGTAGCTATCTATTGGGTTTTGGCAAAAATGAAAAGTTGATTCGCGCTTTTACTGTTGTTTATAATCTAAGATAGAATCAGCTCAATTTATTGTTGATGTATAAAAGTTAAATATCTTTAATGGACTTACGAATTAACAGGCGAGAGGATTGAAGATAAGCGCAAGGAACCGTCTTAGGGGCAAAGTTGAAAGCGTTGAGAAAGGCGTAATCACGTCAAGGGTAAAGATAAAGATCAAGTCGCCCATCGTATTAACCGCCATAATAACAAAAGAAGCTGTTGAGGAATTAGAAATAAAGCCTGGAGACGAAGTTGAAGCGTTAGTGAAGGCTACAGAAGTCATGGTAGCAAAAGACTGATTATCTATTTCTATATGATTGTATTTTGGAAGGCAAAGCTCGGAAGAGTATGCGGGAGTCAAGTGATTTAGAAAACTTTCATCCAAAATAGAATGTAGTCTTATATACTCATTATGACATTACATGACCAGAATGACGAATCAAACTAAAGAATACTACTACGCCGCAGGCAAGAAAGTGAAGCTGAGCAGAATTCCAGACAGTTTTGCTGTGAAGTACAAACCTGGTGTGACATTCCGAGCGATGGAAAGAAAGTTGACAGAAAAGGCTTTTTTCGCCGATGTGGAAGAGCGCAAAGAACTGCCCAAACACCACATTGTAATTGTTACTTTACCCCCAGTTCATCGCTTGGCAGATATAAAAGATTCACTAAAAAGTTTGGAGGTTGACAGCGATGTTGAATTCATCACTCCCATTTACAGAGAGAGCCAGTCTGGATTGCGCCTAGTTTTGACAGATGAGATAACTGTGAGATTCAAAAACAATGTGTCTCAGGCAGATATTGAAGCCTTCAATAAAGATAACGAAGTTGAGGTAGTAAAGAAAAATCGCTATGTGCCTAACCAGTATGTACTGCGAGTGAAGGATCCAAAAAATACCCTGATGCTTGCAAATAAATATCATGAGTCAGATCTTGCAGAATTCGCTGAACCAAACTTCATCTCAGAGTTTAGGAAAGCTGCTTTGCCAAATGATGAGTTCATCAATGAACAGTGGCATCTCTACAACACGGGGCAAGACGGTGGCATGGCTGGTGAAGATGTGGATGCTCTGGAGGCTTGGGAATTCAGCAAGGGATCACCTGATATTACCATAGCCATTATCGATGACGGGGTAGACATCGACCATCCCGATCTGCGATCAAATATCTGGAAGAATCCGAATGAATCGGAACCGGACGTAAATGGGTGGAATTTCTATAATGATGACAATGATCCTCGTCCTAGAAAATTTACCCCTCCATACGATGAGCTGGAAGGCAATGATAGCCATGGTACTCCTTGTGCAGGTGTGGCAGCAGCTGTGGGAGAAAATGTTTCTGGCGTTGCAGGGATTGCCTATA
>CAYMHC010000115.1:0-2511 GCA_964390155.1 uncultured Nitrosopumilales archaeon | reverse complement strand
GCTAACAGATGCTGACTCAGTAGGTATAAATGCTCTGCTCGCTGGCATCGCGTGCGAGCTTGAAGCCGGAATACTTCTAACTACTGAAGTGAGCGATAAAGCAAAAGGTAGCGTTAAAGAACTATCCCTAGCTTCTCGGATGATGTTCTTGGCCAAGAGAAGGTCATCAGTGCCAAAAGATATGGGCTTTGATACGATCATCATGAAGGACAAGAAGTCAAAGGAAGAACCCTATGATAGAAGAATCGAAAAAAGTGTGAAAATCATAGAGTCGAAAAAAGGTGAAATGAGGAGGCTGGATTCAAGAGGATGCTTTAGGATACTATTGGATAGAGATGAAAACAAGATTGTAGCATTGTACTATCCAAACTACAAGGTTGACAGGTGCACTTTGATAGTAAAAGGAAAGGAGGCTGAACATGTTTACAGAACAATAATAGATATGGGGCTGGTGTCAATTTGTGACCATGCAGCCTATCTGGGGAGTGAACTACAGAAGGCTCAAATAGCCCTCAATACTGGGAAAGGCTACCTTCAAGATACTCCGCTTTTCGGTCATGCCTTGTTTTGAGCAAAGTAAATAATGCCTCTTTGTTATTAATATCGAGCAGAAGTTGCATAAAGCAAATAGCCTGTCTGATTTAGGTTTCATCAAAGATTGTGTGCTCGAAGTAATAGTTTCGACTTATGGAACCGACTATACGCCAAATGCAGCCCCTATGGGAATCATGATTGAAGACACCGATAGAATGATCATCAGACCTTACACTACAACCCAAACTTACAGGAATATTCTTTTTCACAAATGCGCTGTAGTAAATATCACTTCTGACCCCATTATTTTCTATAGAACTGCCTTCAAGGACAAGAATCACGATAACGAGATTCCTCAAGATTGGTTTGAAAAATCCGATTTTGTAGACGCCCCAAAGCTGAGGATGGCTGATGCCTACGTAGAAGTAAAAACCATCGAAATGGAAAATACAAAGGGAGGTAGGGCCAGGGTTTTGTGTGAAGTCTTGAATGTAAGCCCCATATTAAAAATAGCTCCAAAGGGATATTGTAGAGCGACTTCTGCTTTGATGGAGAGCATTATACATGCCACAAGGATCAAGGTATTTCTTTCTAGAGATGAAAAAGGAAGAGCGGAGGATCTAATAAAGCTGGTCAAACATTATGATGATGTGGTTAAAAGAGTAGCTCCAAGTTCGTTCTATTCGGATGCTATGAAAGGAATTCTAAAAAGGATAGATACTTGGAAGGTAAAAGATGAACTTTAGAGATTGTCGCATGCAATAGCCATAAGCATAAAATATGATAGAACCAATTCGAAGGAATATCTAAACTCAGTATGGAACGCTGTTGATAAGTACACTGGGTTCCATGATTATTCATGTGCAGCGAGGCTGAAATCTGCGGCCAAAAAAAGCACTAGAAATGCTTTGAGAGAAATATGGTATGATGCCTAGAAGCATCAGAAGCTAGAAATAGGGTTATTCTGGTATTTGTATTCATTCCTTTAGCTTGTCATGTCTAATCTTTACTGGCACTAAACTTAAGATTTTATAGTCGCTTTACTAAACTTTGATGCTGGATTGACTTGCATCTACTGATCTTTGAGGATGATTTGACCCGGAACTTTCATCCTATGACTCTTACTAGACCAGCCTTTGATTTGATGCTCGGCACAAGAACACTGCTGGACGGTATATTGCTTCAGATGAAGCCAGAGCATTATTCGTTACTAGTGTCGGAGTATTTATCATCGATCACTGCAAAAAAGCGTCATGACGCCGATGTAAACCCTCAAAAGGTGGAGGGGGACGTGGTCTTCATAAATTCTCTTTTGAATTTGAATAAGCAAGAATTGACAAAATTGTTAACGAGGGATGGCCATTTTGTTGCCTTTTCTGACACTAATCTAGCCATAGCGAGAGTTGACTCCAAGTTGGCTGGAGAAGCAATGACACCCCCCGGTTCAATGGCAAGAACCTTTTCTAGCAAATTCAAGGGATACACGGATGAATTTATACTAGATGATTCTTCTTTGATAAGATATCCCTGGGAGTTAGTAGGACTAAACTCTGAGGCAATAATAAGACAGTCGTCGAATCTTAGAGGCTTTTCAGATATCGGAAAGAATAGCATCTTAGTTGGCCCTAGTTCTAGGCTGATCGCGGATGAAGGGGTCGAAATAGAAGAACCTGTATTCTTTGATACGGAAGAAGGACCCATTTATATCGGTTCGAAAGCAAAGATCTACCCCTTCACGAGGATAAAAGGTCCTACCCATATCGGCAAGAACTCAACCATATCGTCAGCTATAATCGAAAAAACGACGATAGGGGATTATGTAAAGGTTGGTGGAGAAGTCAATGGAAGCATATTTGCTGGTTACTCTAACAAAGCTCATGAAGGTTTCATAGGTCATTCATATGTTGGAGAATGGGTGAACCTTGGTGCTATGACGACTAATTCTGACTTAAAGGATACCTATGGTACTGTTAAGAT
>CAYMHC010000114.1:0-2703 GCA_964390155.1 uncultured Nitrosopumilales archaeon | reverse complement strand
CCATATTTGCACCTCTTCTCCTACCTCCTTGCTTTATTACGTCTGTTGCAGTATCGTATATCCGCATGAAAGAAACAGGACCTGAAGCTATACCTTTAGTGGAACCTACAATGTCTCCCTTCGGTCTTAATCTGGAAAATGAAAAGCCAGTTCCTCCTCCAGTTTGATGAATCAACGCTGCATACTTCAGGGCATCAAATATGCTCTGCATAGAATCTTCTACTGGCAGTACAAAACAGGCTGAAAGCTGTCCAATTCTTGTCCCAGCATTCATGAGGGTTGGAGAGTTAGGTATGAATTCGAGGCTAGCCATGAATTGATAAAATTCTTCTTCGATGCCCGTTACATCTGCTGCTTTGTTGTACAAAAGGTCGGCAGCAGCTACAGTCTTGGCGACTCTCTCGAACATTTGTCTTGGTGTCTCAACTACTTTACCTTCCACATCCTTTTGCAGATATCTCTTTTCAAGTACGCTGATAGCATTGACAGACAGCTTCAGGTCGTCAGCTACGCCAAAGAACTTCTTTGCTTCCCGAATCTCGGTACGCTTCCTCCTGTATAGAATGTAAGCTTTAGCCACATCGGCGTAACCATTCCTTATCAAAATTTCTTCGACTATATCTTGCACGTTCTCAACATGGGGAATCTTGCCCTCAAATCTCTCTTCAAGAGTAGCCACCACGTGATCTGAAAGCTTTTTGGCTTCCTGCACGTCCTCACGATTTACAGCAACGAAAGCCTTGGCTATCGCTTTGGCTATCTTATCAGTCTCAAACTTGACTATTCTTCCATCTCTTTTTCGGATTTCCTGTATTTTCACTCTTGACATATGTTTGCCATTCTTCGTGTGGTAGGAAGTTTAATAAATTGTTATTCATAACTGTAAGATAGGTGATTACGTTCCATTCATCATCTAGAACCAAAAGAGAAGCATTTGAACAAGAGATAGAGGTGGAGGGCCATCTAATAGACTCTATGATATTAACGAAAATCTTCGATAGAATAATGGACCTAGGTGGAGATTTCGAGGTAATAGAGTTCAGAATAGGAAAGAGAAAGCAAGATTACAGCTACGCCAAGTTGGTAGTTAAGGGTAGTAATGAAACCCATCTTAATGTGTTGTTAGAAGAGCTGTACCGTCTAGGAGCTTACTCTCCGAGTATAAATGAAGCCAAGCTTGTTCGTGCGCCCGCCGATAAGGTCTTGCCCAATGATTTCTACTCAACCACCTCTCATCCTACGTCGATCTTGGTTGATGGAAAGTGGATCGAAGTTAAAGACCAGATGATGGACAAAATCATAGCTGTGGACAGAGAAATGAATTCAGCAAGATGCAAATTCATAAATGAAGTAAAGGAAGGCGATCTTATAGTAGTTGGTGAAGAAGGTATAAAGGTTAAGCCTCCTGAGAGACCGAGAGAAGGCTCTGTACTTTTCGAGTTCATGTCCAGTAAGGCATCCTCGGAGAAACCTTCCGTTTCTATAGTTAGGCAAATTGCAAAAGATATGCACGACTTGAAGGCCAAGGGAGGAAAGATAGCTGTGGTAGCGGGCCCTGCGATAGTGCATACGGGGGCAGATTCTTCTTTTTCAGAGATGATAAGGTTAGGCTACGTGGATGCTTTACTAT
Source organism: uncultured Nitrosopumilales archaeon (assembly GCA_964390155.1). Classification (GTDB taxonomy): domain Archaea; phylum Thermoproteota; class Nitrososphaeria; order Nitrososphaerales; family JACAEJ01; genus CAYMHC01. Next base: position 1,073 of record CAYMHC010000114.1, on the reverse strand, counting down.
CGGGCAATGCTTTGGCCGTTCATGATGTCGAATACTCCCTCTTTGGGACCTCTTTGGGGATGAACATAGAGGAAGGATCAACATCACTTAAAGGCTACAGAAATCATCTTGCGGCAATAAACGAGATCATGAAGGCTGGTTCTTTGCTAGAGGCTGTGAGGAAAGGTGTATTGAGGAAAGGGATAATGTATGAATGTATAAAGAATGAAGTGCCGTTCGTCCTCGCCGGCTCCATTCGTGATGACGGACCGTTGCCTGATGTTATTACAGATATGGTTGAAGCGCAGAAGATGTACAAAGAGCTTCTTAAGGAAGTAAAACTTGTCATAATGATTGCTTCAACTTTGCATTCAATAGCCGTTGGCAACCTTTTGCCATCAACTGTGAAGGTAGTATGCGTAGACATAAATCCTGCAGTCACCACAAAGCTTATGGATAGAGGCACTGCTCAAGCAGCTGGCATAGTATCAGACGTAGGTGCATTCCTGCCTCTTTTGGTAGATGAGCTTGAGAACTATCCAATGATGTGCAGTTAATGAAAAGTCATGCCTTTGTTTCACCATTTATGCTTTGTTCTCTTCTCCACGCTTGCATGCTATGCCTGATGCCCCACCTATCATTCCTAAAGCCGCAGCGATCATTGATAGCGCACTAATATATGCGAGATTGTATGTGCCCAACGATGCGGCGCTTGCCCAAGATGACAAGATTATGATTAAACCCCATACTAAGTGTTGTCTTGGTGCTGTGTAAAGGAATATGGCTGCTACCGTGGTTAAAAGGCCAGACGCCAGCATCAAGCTTATGCCGAAAGAGCTACTAGACCACCCACGCTCGTACAGTAATGCATTCAAACCCGCGTTTAGAAAAATCAACCCGCTAAGAAGAGAAAGGATTGCTGCAATCGTGAGTATTCTCCCAGCATTCATGTCGAATTCCATCCCCCGAAGGAAAATCACATTGTTCCCATATTTTTGCCTTCTTATATTCTGCGTCAGGAAGCTTGTCTAACGCGCAGTCTTTTCCTTTATAGAGGCAAAAGATAAAGAATCGCATCCAGAAAACTAATGAGA
>CAYMHC010000113.1:0-2703 GCA_964390155.1 uncultured Nitrosopumilales archaeon | reverse complement strand
GTTGTGGAAGCTATGGCTTCATGTATAGGCTTTGTCTCTCTTCCATAGAACATCAGATCTCTCACAACTTTCAAGCATCCACTTTCAACGGCATCCTTCACAATAATCCCATTTAACCCTGTCAAGGACCTGCCTTCTCCCTGATCTTGCCTATCTCCAAGAGCGCCAACTACCGCAAGGCAGGATAGGTCTACGTTGTCTTCATCCATTTTTGAAGCTACAATGTAACTCATTCCAGCAGCGCTGACCTCTTTTGTGCCATCGACGTCAAATTGCCATGAATTGATAATATTGTCCATGCCCTTCTCTCCTTCGCTTATTTGGTGATGATCTATGTTGATCCAACTATCACCTAGGACTTCTTTTATCTGCCTTCCCATACCTGCTCCTAATTCACAAAATATGTAAAAATCGTAGCCTTCTTCCTTTAGCTCATAAAGGTCTTTTGGTTTCAAGCTATTGCTGATTCTTACAATGAAACGCCCTTTCTTGCCTAGTATCGCTTTGGCCAATATGCTCGCAGAGGCAATGCCATCGGCGTCAAGATGACCAATAATTATTATGTTTTTCCTTTCTCTTACCTTCTGATCGATAACTTCGCCTATGCTCTTTGCCTTCTTGGATAAATCTTCGATTTTACCCATTTTCTCAACTTTACATCAATTGGGCCACAACTGTGGAATATTTCCAGTCTCTCGGCAATAATCCCTCGGATTTGTAATGCTTTGATAATCTGTGAATTTTTGCCTCGATCAATTCTAATGATCTGACGTTTTTTCTATCGCTCTTATGAGTTTTAAGATGCTCCTGTAATTTCCTTGCTTTCTTCATCAATCTGTCGAGATCCTCTGGAATAGAAGACCTTAAGCCGTGCTCCTCTATGACTTCTAAAACCGACTTTCCCAGTACGGGCTTGACCAAAGGTATACTATACTCATCTCTTAGTCTTACTCCAATTTCACTAGGAGTCACGCCATCTTTGGCCATTTTCACTATCAGAGTCACAATCTCGTCTGGGCTGTAAGTCGACCATGTAGGGGCACGCTTCGAAGTAGGGCGCATAGAATGCGATTTTCCTCTTCTGTGTGAATGTATGCGAGCCAAGGTTAGTACTCTGTGAAATATGTTTGCACATAAAGATTTCGTTATGCCCTTTGATAATATTTGACTCAACTATATACTTGTTCGATAAAATTCTATATGCCATTCGGCAAACTTTTTCAAGGCTATTGCTCTATGCGAGTATCTGTTCTTCTCCTCTAGAGGCATCTCTGCGAAGGTCTTACCTGAGGACTTTGGTATGAATATAGGATCAAAACCAAAACCCATTTTCCCTTTAGGTTGCATTGAAATCGTCCCTCTTATCACGCCTTGAAAGGTCTTTATTATCGAAGAGTCCCCGAAGGCAACAACGGATCTGAATTCAGCCTTCATATCATCTTTACCGCTCATGAGTCTGATGATCCCATCTATTCCCAAAGTTCTCTGGACATAGGATGAATAGGGACCAGGAAAGCCGTTCAATGCATTTATGAATAATCCAGCGTCTTCCACTATCATTGGCGATTTATCCTTCATCAAAGCTTTGCGCAACGCATGAGTAGCTATCTTCCTTGGGTCATCGCTTTGAATCTCTTCAAACTTTCTCTCTATAATTCTCAGATTGATATCATAATTCTTCAGAACGTCTTTTGCCTCAGAGAATTTGTGCCTGTTGCTAGTTGCAAAATACAACCATCTACTCGACACGAGTGTATCTCCCTCTTCTTTCTATTTCTCCCATTTTTTTGACCAAAATCTTCACCGTTTTCTCTTCAGAAATCTCCCCATAGCCTTCTAAGATTCTGTTAAAGGCATCATCGGCAACTTTGCTATGGGCGCTTTTTAAGATTCCTTTCATCAAATGCAAATCCACAGCCATGTCCTCTAGCCTTTGGGAAAAGAATGCAAGACCAAAATCTATGAAGACGAGACTATTTCTGGAAACTAGAAAATTGGAAGTGGTCAAGTCACCATGAATTATGTTATCTTTATGGAGCTTCGCTATGCATCTTCCAACGCCTGATAGTAGAGAGTCTATATTATCGACTCTTTTGTCAGATATAATCTCTTTAAGCCTTGTACCTTTGATGTATTGCATAATTATTTCGGCTTTATTCTGATCAATGAAATAAACCAAAGGTGTTGTTACTCCCACCTTTCTTGCATCCATCAAAAAAGACGCTTCGCGTAAAGTCCTTCTCTTTCTTATTTCAACGTCTAACTCGGGTTGCATATATTGCTTTGGCTTTCTAATCTTCAGTATAACTTCCTTTCCAAACCATTTTCCAAGATAGATATCTGCTTCAGCCCCTTTTCTTATCATTCTCTCCATTTTACATCGACTTTATCCAACCGCCAAGATTGCTTTACAAAACTCTTCTCAATGTCCACGGAAATATTTGCTGAGTGAGCCAGCAATCCAGTCCAGGCAATTTGAGCACCACAGTCTCCGCTGTAATCCTTTGGCACTACGAAGAATCTTGCACCATGCCTATTGCTAACCTCAAAAAGCATCTCTTGTAGCCTCTTATTGGCGGCCACACCACCCGCCAACAAAACTTCCTTCTTCTCAGTAAAAGCAAGCGCTCTCTCAGTAACCTCGGCCAGCATGGCAAAGGCAATTTCTTGAATCGAAAAGCATAAACTCTCCAAATCTTTTCC
>CAYMHC010000112.1:0-2787 GCA_964390155.1 uncultured Nitrosopumilales archaeon | reverse complement strand
TGGGCCGGGGCGGATTTGAACCACCGACCTTCGCCGTGTCAGAGCTTGACGGTAATCGACTGACGTCCTAACCATGCTTTCCGAACCAAAATATAGGTATCCTAACTTTCAATTCTCTAGACGACCGGCCCGCAGAATATCTAGGATAGACTGACGATTAAAAAGGTTTTTTGAATTGTTAAGGAAGAAGATTTGGCAGGATTCATCTGACTTTGTAAGCGTGTTGCCTTCGCAAAGAATTCTGACTAGAAAGTAATTCACGAGATTATGATGTTGACTAGCATTCGGCAAGTCGGTATGGAAAACTCAGAAAGGTCGATTATTTGACTGTGATCAAGAAGATAAATTATCTACATCAGGTCTGATCAGGCATTGATTGGGTTGCTTCTAGTGTTGGCAAAGGTAGCTCAGGGAACTGTTCCTTCATCCTTTTTTCAGCTACAATCGATGCTTCTGCTAGGATTCTCTCGGCATCCTCATTCGCAGCTTCAAAGTTCAGCGTGAAACCTCCAAGTTGGCCTATATCTACAATTATGCTACTTAACATGCCACCAATCTCGCCCATTTCGTGCGCTGCTTCTGGCATAAAGTTGACTAGGCCAGATCTTACACTTCTTATGACGCCCGTCGCTGGTGCCAGAGTCGCAACCATGTCTCCAAGGTCTTGAACAGTATTGAGTCGAAGCGTTGTCTGCTCAAGTGCGATTTTGGATTGGCTCACAAGCTTTGTCATCTTCCTTACCTCTACTAGCTCGTTTGATAGAGCAGAGCTCATCTGTGTATCATGCTTCTGTATCGCTGCAACCATTCTATTGAGTGTAGATGAGTCTTTTTCCTTCAGTTTTTCTATTCTATTATCAAGCTTCGCTACCTGAGATTGAATCTGGCGTGAAGCCTGCTCAAGCTTGGGCTTCAAGGATTCCTCTGGTTTGATCTTCTCCTTTAACCTTTCACGTAGACCTTCTGAATCATCTTTTACCCATTTCTTAGAAAATTGTGTCGTTACTCTTCACCTATCCCAAATTGAACTCTAGTTTGTGGCTACTTGTTATCATTTGTTAAGACTATTAGACTCATGGCTCAATCTCCTTTGCTACTCAAACAAGTTAGAATTGTCCCTTTAAGATTTTTCGACTATTATGGAATATACATCGCTTTTGCCTTAAAAACCGATTTGAATAAATATTCAAATCGAGATACTGCTAAACGATCCTTATGAGCAAGACATCAGAGATTTCTGGCTTTTACAAGCTAAGTCCAGAGGATAGGGTGAAGATGGTCAAAGAATGGGCAGGGCTTAACGATGATGAAGTTAGTTTGGTTCAATCGACGGGAGGGTTAAAGCTAGAACTAGCGAACAGGATGGTAGAGAACGTGATTGGAGCTATACCAGTACCTTTAGGAGTTGCAGTGAATTTTCTCATAAATGGCAAAGATTACCTGATACCTATGGCTATTGAAGAACCTTCGGTAATCGCGGCTGCTAGCAATGCAGCAAGAATGGCTAGAGTCAAGGGAGGATTCTTTGCCAATTGCACTAGCCCAATAATGATGGGCCAGATACAGGCTGTTGATGTAAAGGACCCTTATGGAGCAAAGATGAGCTTGATATCAGCAAAAGAAGAGTTAATAGCCAAAGCCAATGATCAAGACCCCATTCTAGTATCTCTTGGAGGAGGAGCAAGAGACTTGGATGTGAAGGTTATTGATACCATCAATGGACCCATGGTCATTACAGAGTTGTTCGTGGATTGTAGGGATGCCATGGGCGCAAATGCAGTAAATACAATGGCAGAGGCAGTAACTCCAATAGTGGAGAGAGTGACAAAAGGAAGAGTGTTGCTAAGGATAATTTCAAACCTTGCAACGAAAAGACTTGCTAGGGCAAAAGTTGTGATGGATAAGGAGGCTATTGGAGGAGAGGAAGTAGTCGATGATGTAATAAATGCTTATGCTTTCGCTTCTGCAGACCCTTATAGATGCGCAACTCATAACAAGGGAGTAATGAACGGAATCATAGCTGTAGCTCTCGCAACAGGTAACGACACTAGAGCTTTAGAGGCTGGGGCTCACGCCTATGCTGGAAGAACCGGAAGTTATTGTCCTTTGACAACTTGGGAGAAGAATGAAGTCGGAGACTTAGTGGGCACAATAGAATTGCCTGTAGCAGTAGGTCTGGTAGGAGGGGCAACGGCAGTTCATCCTATAGCGAAGATAAGCACAAAGATTCTTGGAATAAAGAACGCTTTGGAACTTGCTGAAGTCATGGCTTCTGTTGGATTGGCTCAGAACTTTGCGGCGTTAAGAGCGTTGGTGACTGAAGGGATACAAAGAGGGCACATGAAGCTTCATGCAAGAAACGTTGCGATAATGGCAGGCGCAAAAGGAGATTTGATAGATAAAATAGCACAAAAGATGGTGGAAGAAAGGAAAGTAAGGATGGACAGAGCGAAGGAGCTTCTCAGAGAGGCTGGAGCTTTAGAATAAATCATAATCAAATTCTAAGCAAATTCGCCTTCTCAGAAAGTATCGCTGCCAATTTGTTTTTATCGACAATAGTTGCTTTTATGAGTTCGTCAGATATATTGTGATGCTTTATCAAGAATCTTTCCTTTTCAGGATTCAGCCTTACTGCATCATCCGAGATTTCTCCCAAATCCTTTATGGTCTCATTAAAAAGTTTTAGATGTTTTAGCTCCCCTATGGCTATTAGAGCTATATCCATCTTGCCAGATTTCAAACCCAAGGTCTTTAATGCCCTTGTTATTTGTGAGTCACAAGCCAGTC
>CAYMHC010000111.1:0-2915 GCA_964390155.1 uncultured Nitrosopumilales archaeon | reverse complement strand
CTGATGATATAAAGTTTGGTGGAGAAGCATTACCATTATGTTTGATTTGTAAAGGAGGCAGAATGCTGTGTGGAAAACTAAGTTGTCCAATTATTGCCAAAGCAAGATCTTTGATAAAAAGCTCTAAATATATATTATCAGAAAGAATCGAGGGTTCCACTCCGCCAGGGGCTTTCGTTGGGCACATAGGATATCCCAAAGTCTATGTTGGCCCCATGATGCCACCATACTTTGGAAATACCGAAATACTCGATACTCCCGAGCTTTGGATGGGCAGGTCCATCGATGAGATCATAGATTATAGATTCAGTCTAATTAGAGGCAAGGTCAGAATGCACACCCTCGACGCTCCAAAAGGTAATCATATGCTAGATCTAATTCAAGAACTATCTATGGGTACATCTCCTGTAGATTCAGAGGCATCATTCACAAAGAGACCTACAAGTGTGCTGTCTTTGAGCGAAGATGCTCAACCCTTTGGTCCTTCAGCGCCTCTAAAGTCATTCAGAACTTCTAACGTGAGTGTCGATAGAAAAATCGAGAAAGTCTTCTATGATAGAGATATGAGGGCTTTCGAATCTGTCAACAAGTTGCATAGCGAGGGAGTACTTGTCACCAAAATCCAGCGTGCCTTCAGTGTTGGTATGTTAGGGATTGGGAAAAAAAGAAGACTAGTGCCTACAAGATGGAGCATTACAGCTGTTGATAACATAATCTCTCTTGGATTGATCAAGGAGATAAAGCGGTACAATAGTCTTGATGAGTATGAAGTATACTATTTTGAGAATCTGGATAACATCTTCTTGGCAATATTTATGCCAGAGGAATGGAGCTTTGAATGGATAGAAGCATGGTTTCCAGGAACTGTGTGGAATGTTGAGGGCAAAACCGTAGCCATGATGGGGGACTATGAGAGATACATTGGAAGGTCTACTTACGCGGAAGTAGGTGGATGCTACTATTCTGCAAGGCTGGCGGTAGCTGAGAAACTGAAAGAAATGAAGAGGCAGGCAAGAGTCTTGGTTTTGAGAGAAATCCATCCAGGCTACATCTTGCCCGTTGGGGTTTGGAATGTTAGGGAAAGCGTAAGAAGTACATTAGGAAGAAAGCCAATGAAGTTTGATGATTTACAGTCCGCTTTGAACTATGCCAGTCATGTTCTTACCATACCTCTTGTGAGATGGATAGAGAATAGCATTATTCTAAAGGGGGCCTTTTTTCAGAGGAAGATCACAGATTATTGAGAGATGCCCATGGTCCATTACTCTTACGTAACTTGTAAGAATTCTATTTCATGCACCAAACTGCCAGGCCTAGACTATTCGTTGAACCCATACTTCGGATGCGAGCATGGTTGCATCTACTGCTATAGCCCGTCTGTATTTCGTAATAGAGAGATCGCAAGAAATTGGGGAAAGTTTGTAAAGGCAAAGATGAATATAGGCGAAGCTTTGTCTGCTCAATTGAAGAATATTAAAAGGGGGAAAGTTGGCATAAGCACAGTTACAGACCCCTATCAACCATTGGAGGCAAAGTTACAGTTAACAAGAAAATGTATTGAATTGCTTTCAATTCACAACTTTCCTATTTCTGTACAGACAAAATCTCCTTTGGTCTTAAGAGATAAAGATTTGATCATGTCAAAGAAATCCGACGTAGGCGTTACCATAACTACTCTTGACAAGGACTTCGCTAGGAAGTTGCAGCCAAGGGCTCCATCGCCTGATTCACTTATTGATGTGATAGAAGAATTCTGCAAAGGAGGAATAGATACTTGGATTTTCTTAGGCCCCCTAATACCTGAGATAAATGACGATGATGACAACTTATTGCAGATTGTCAACTTAGCCAAGAAGACGAAGAGCCAAATAATCTACGACAAACTCAATCTAAGACTTTGGGTATTGGATTCTATGGCGTCATTCTTGGAAAAAGAAAGGCCCGGGCTCAAGGATCGTTTGCCATCACTTGTCACAGATAATTCGGAGTATTGGCTTGCGTTGAAGGCAAAAATAGAAAACATGTGCTTGGATAAAGGTATTCGTTGCAAGCCAGCATTCCCATAGTTCTGCAAAGTATTTATTTATGATAATACAATGAAAATCCAAGCTTTGGGAAAGTAAAACCTTCGCTAAAAGCATCAGAACGGTTTTTGACTTGTTAAGGTGAAATATTTGGTTCATCGCATAGCTGTATTAGATAGAGAGAGATGCCAGCCTAAGAAGTGCGGACTGGAGTGCTATAGACTCTGCCCCGGGGTGAAGATGGGTGACAAGACTATAGTATTTGGAGAAGATGGGAAGCCCATAATAAGTGAAGAGATGTGTACAGGATGTGGCATTTGCGTTAAAAAATGCCCCTTTGATTCGATTACAATAATCAACTTAGCAGAGGAGTTGAAGGAGGATAGGATTCATCAATATGGCCCTAACGGATTTAGGCTCTACAGACTGCTAATACCTAGAAGAGGAACCATAGTGGGATTAGTAGGAAAAAACGGAACCGGGAAAACTACTGCACTAAACATCCTTTCTGGCAACATTAAACCGAATATGGGCAGGATGGACAGTCCTCCCGATTGGGATTTGATTATTGATCGTTTTCAAGGAACAGAATTGAAAGATCATTTTGAGAAGATCAGTAGGAAGGAGCTGAGGGTCTCCTTCAAACCACAAACTGTGTATCAATTAGCCAAAGTGTGGAAGAATGATGCTTTGTCTTTATTGAAAATGTTCGACGAAACGGGAATAATGGACGAATTGGTGGAACATCTGAACCTCGAAGATTCGATGAATAAGCTTGTTAAAGAGCTGAGCGGTGGCGAGCTTCAAAGGTTGGCAGTGGCCATATGTGCCTCAAAGAATGCCGATATATACTTCTTCGACGAACCCTCATCATATAATGATGTGTTTCAA
>CAYMHC010000110.1:0-2932 GCA_964390155.1 uncultured Nitrosopumilales archaeon | reverse complement strand
GAATTTTTGTGACATTTCTGCTCTAAAATGCATCTAAAAGCTCTTCGTAGAATGCGTTTACCCCTAACGCAGAATTATCGTCTAATCCTGCCGCCTTAGGTTCTGAGATCACTAACATGATAATCGCCCCTTTCAAACAACAAGTAATGATTGATTTCCAGCCAAGGATGGAATTGAGCACCGGTGTAAGTATGGAGAAACCAACCCTTCTTTTGCCATTCCTCAATCTTTTCACCTATGTCTTTGTGGTGAAAGATTTGCATGTATTCGTATTGTTTCAACTCAATTCACGTTCTTTATCACTAGAAACAGCGCAAATAAATGTTCCCAAGGTAAGCTTCAGACAGTGGGCAAGACAAATTAAGAATAAACTTCACGCGTTGCGCTTTGTTTGTTTGGGTTGCGAGGCTTACTTTAAGTAAAAAAACAAAAATGGTGGGGGTTATCATCCCCATTTATTTGCCAAGATGTATTTCGATGGAACTGACGTTGTTCACGTTGCCGGTTTCAGTGCTCTTGACTTGCTCTGTGTCTATGTCGATCTTTCTTACGTTTATACCCGTAGCAAATCTCTTAACGGTTATCTGAGCAACATCAACAGCCATGCTTATAGCTCTGCCCCTAGCTTTTATTGTCACTGAGTCGCTGCCATTTTGGAACAACGTTAGACACGCCAAGACGTAGTTCATGACTGGCTTTTTACCTATGAATACAGTGTTAGTCTCTGTCACAATGACACCTCGTTTATAGCAAGGACGAGTAACGGTTTACCTTTAAATACATTGCGGTTTGACTTAGAGCGAATCTAGCACATCGATGAAGCCAATATTCATAAATAAAAGTCAGGAGCAATTTCAAGATATTATGGCAACTCAGATTATAGCAACTCGTCGAGGCATTATTACAGAAGAAGTCAGGCAAGTAGCCCTTAAGGAAGGGTTATCTGCTGGAAGGTTAAGAGATCGTGTAGCTCGTGGCACTGTCGTAATCACCTGCAATAATGGTAGAGGTTCTTCTAAGCCCCTTGGTATTGGAGAAGGGCTTACGACAAAGGTCAATGCCAACGTAGGCACATCCCTTGATGTATGTGATTTGAACCTTGAGTTGGAGAAGGTAAAAGTAGCTACCAAGTGTGGAGCAGACACTATTATGGACTTAAGCACAGAAGGAGATCTAGACCTCATCAGAAATGCAATCCTTAAAGAAGCTCAGGTTCCCTTTGGCACAGTTCCAGTATACCAAGCCTACATTGAATCTGTCAAGAGAAGTAAGGATCCTATCAGCATGAGCACAGACGATCTCTTTAATGTTATCGGGAAGCACATGAAGGATGGTGTTGCCTTCATGACCCTGCACTGTGGCATAACATTAGATGTTGTTAATCATGTGATAGATCATCCGAGGCTAAATGGTATAGTCAGCAGAGGAGGGACCTTTCTTGCCGCCTGGATGCTCCATAACAAAAAGGAGAACCCGCTCTACTCGGATTATGATTACCTTCTTGAACTGGCAAAGAATTATGATACCGTATTGAGCCTGGGAGATGCTTTAAGACCTGGAAGCCTTGCAGATGCTAGCGACTATGCTCAACTTCAAGAGTTGATGACCATAAGCAATCTTGTAAAAAGGGCTTGGGACAAAGGTGTTCAGGTCATAGTCGAAGGGCCAGGTCATTTGCCTTTGGATCAAATAAGGGCCAATGTAAAGATGGAAAAATTATTGTGTAAAGGTGCGCCCTTTTACTTGCTTGGTCCACTTGTGACAGATATAGCTGCAGGTCACGATCACATAGCTGGAGCCATAGGTGGGGCGATAGCGGCCATGGCTGGAGCGGATTACCTTTGCTATGTTACTCCAGCAGAGCATCTTAGTATCCCTAACCTAGAAGATGTTCGTCAAGGCGTAATATCATCAAAGATTGCAGCTCATGCAGCAGACATAGTAAAGCTTGGGAAGAAAGTCTTTAAGCAAGATATAGAGATGTCAAAGGCTCGTTCTCTTTTGGATTGGAAGACTCAGATAAATCTGAGCATAGACCCAGATAGAGCAAAAGAGATACATTATAGAGTAAAAAGTAGAAGCGGAGCTTGCACTATGTGCGGCGATTACTGCACTTACAAGATCATAAGGAACGCCTCAAGAAAGTCAAAAAAAGACTTGGCCTATTTGGCCTAATGTGTGCATAGCTGCATAACACTCATTCAGAGTCATTAGTTATCGTCGCAATGCTAAAATATTCTCTTTCTTAATATGAAGTTATGGATGATTATATACAGAATATCATCGAACATGCTAGACAAATTCAGTATAAAGCCGAGCACATAGCTAGAAGACGGAGTATACCCGAAATAACTCAAGGATTAGAAGAAATATATGAGGAAATGAAGCGGGTTTTTCACAATTATAGAATACTGAAGAAGCAAATGTCAAGAAAAGATTGCACCTTTGAAGATTTCTTGAAAGAAGAGGAACTAGAAGACAGATATGAGGAAAGGGGCGAGGATTTCTAATTTTATGGTGATACAAAGACTTTCCAATGTGCTTGATGAAGTCATGAGCATAGTAATTAGGAAATGGAAGGTTGGGCAGAGATAAGCCATAATAGAAATTCTAGATTTTAGTTAGAAAGATACTAGCACAAGCCTGAACATAGGCCCATCACAGAAGGAAAAAAGATTATAAGATTGATCCTTTGGTGGAAGATTATGCCCATTACAGACGTTGTGAAAAAGCAGCTGGCTCAGAAGAGGAAACTGTTTTTCAAGATTTGTTTAAGGTGTGGTTCAAAGAATCCTATACTTGCTACTAGATGCAGAAAATGTAGAAGCGAAGACCTAAGATTAAAGAATAGAACCCTTGGCGCTAAGAAGTAAGTCGCATAGGGGCCGGTAGTCTAGTCTGGTTTAGGACGTCGCTCTCACACAGCGGAGGT
>CAYMHC010000109.1:0-2943 GCA_964390155.1 uncultured Nitrosopumilales archaeon | reverse complement strand
TTCAACGCTTTAGTCCAAGCTAGCATGATCTTCACAGTTCCATATATTGTATCGAGACTATTGGGATTGTATGCTGGCTATGAGTTCTACATAGGTAAGGTTGGGAAGTGGTTGAAGATAATATCAGCTTTAGCCATAATCATAGGTCTGGCACCTACATTCCTACTGTTCTGGATAGGCTTAGAAATAAAGGGAATCATAGGACCGGCCTGGGTAATATTCTTGATAAATGCATGGATGCTATGGAAGGAGAGGGCAAAGTAGTGCCAACTCCCTTCAACCATATTGTCTAATGATTACTCATGCAAAATTGTCAAGAAGAAAACTCTCTTAATAATTATGATTCATTCTTAACCTCTATATGCTCTGAATCAAGTTATATGCAAGTTTATTGTTGAATTATTGAACGGTGCTCCAAAACAAAAATTGACAAATAAGAAATTCTTCTTACTATCAGGGGAGAAAAGTACTTTACCTCAAGCAGAATTGAGGGCTATCGTAGAAACTTATGATAATGAAGCAAGGTTCGAGAAGATTAATGAAAGAGTGATAATTGCAGATGGAAGATTCGATTTAAATACGATTTTGAAGAGAGGAGCATATGTTAACGCTGGGGCCCATCTCTTAACTCTTTGTAAAATAGAGGATGCAGAGAAATCTGTTAACAAGATAGCCTTTGATGAGTTTTTTGACGATTCTGCTAGTTTTGCTGCATCCGTTTTCAATCTATCCAATCAAACCCTATCAGGAAGAATGGAATCCATGATAGGCTCCCTTGTAAAGAGAAGATTGCCTTACGCTAAAGTTTCATTGAGAAGTCCTCAAAAGATGGTAATCGGTATAATCTTCGATGATAATTTTCTTTTAGGCTTTTCAGATTACAGAAATAGAAAAAGTTGGAGGTTAAGGAGACCTAGGGCAAGACCTTTCTTCCATCCTTCAGCTCTTTATCCCAAGTTTGCAAGAGGCCTTGTCAACCTATCTCGCGTTAAAGAAGGAGAACTACTTTTGGATCCGTTCTGTGGCACAGGGAGCATACTGATAGAAGCCTCCATCATCGGTACTAATACCATTGGCATGGACATATCAATGAAGATGTGTAAAGGAGCAGTGAATAACCTAAAGCACTACATGCTAGGAAGCCTTGGAATAATAAACTCAGATGCTTTGATGCCACCAATAAAGAATGTGAATGCGATAGTGACGGATATGCCCTATGGAAGGTGTGCATCATCAAGAGGGATAAAAACAACAATTCTATCGCAAGAATTCATCTTACAGGCAGAGGCTATTATGCCTAAAGGAAGATATTGTGTCGTAGTTCATCCTAACACCATCAAAATGGATGAATTGGATGCATTTGAAGTAAAAGAAAGTCACGAAATCTATGTTCATAGAACTTTGACCAGGGCTATAACAGTATTAAGAAAAAAGTAAAGCACAGGAGTTAAGCATGATGAGTAATTTATCTTAAGAGATTGTAAGTCAAAACTTAAGTTATATTTAATAGATACCTATGTCATTATTTCTATGAGAAACTATGATAGTACCCTATGAAATGGTCTACAGAACAGCCGTCCCTACCTTAAGAGCCATGATAGCAAGAAGGCTCATTGGGGAATACGGTCTATCACAAGAAGAAGTCGCCAAGAAGTTAGAAATAACCCAAGCTGCTGTTAGTTATTACATAAAGGGCAAGCGTGCTGCATTGTTAAAACTAGATGATGTAAGTGAGATTCGAAGCAAGATGGATGAACTCGCCGACATTCTTTTTAAAGGGGAGATGAGCCGAAAGGAGTTTAGGTTTAGGATAACAGAAACCTGTGATTATATAAGAGGATCAAAACTATTGTGCGAGCTTCATAAGAACCTTGAGCCCGATGTTGATAATGAGGGTTGCCATGCTTGTGATGGGACTTTGAAGAAAAGAATGAAGCTTATGTTTTAATGAGTTTTAACTTTTCTTCAATCTAGACTCGACTATCTTCTCATAGTTTCTCTCAATTTCAGCTCTTATTGTATCTGTTGTAATCCTTCCTTTAGATTTTAGCATGGCTGATAAGGTTGCCCCACCAGCTCCAACTCCTTCTCTGACAAATCCGGAACCATAAGCTCTGAGACCCCCTTTTTTAGATTCACCAAGTCCTGGATCAGTACCAAATATAGGAATATTTGCAGATTGGTTTATCAACCAACCTATGCTGGAAGTTGAATCCTCGACTATGTATTTAGTCGTACCTATGGCAATATTTCTAAGAATATCGGGCTTAATTCTATTAATCAAAGCTACTATTGCTGTCATCTGTGTGCCGCCAGCCAAGATTACAGGGACTTTTTGCGCAGCTCCTAAAGCCATTCCTACAACGCTTACCATCATAGGGTCGCCAAGGGTGGATATCGCTCTTATCGGATCGTCTTTAAGGCTACCTATTTTAATACCCGCTGCCTTCATTCCATCTTCAACTACTTTATTCTTTGTTTCATGAGGATTATCTGGCATGCTACTGCTGACTTTTCCTCTAGCGTCTATGCCAAGGCTCAGAAGAACTCCTAGCGCGGTAGTGGTCCCTGCTGGTATACTCTCTCCTAGAACCAAATAGTCGGCTATTTCAGCAAAATTTCTCCCTATGAGCTCTGCATACTTCATGGCCTTCTCAACGACGCCTCTATCTAATGCTTTACCGCTTTGTATATTATCGCCCGGTCCTGGAATGCTAAGGGATATGTAGGGTGCGTAAGGCTTTACTTCGCAACCTGCTTCCACAACGAAGAAAGGTATATCTGCCAATCTTAGAGCGCTTAAGGTTATTATGGCTGGTGTTGGCTTCCCATCTGGAGTCGCTGGTATTCCGGGGATGCACTTGCATTCGCCATAGTAGACCAGTTCGGCGTCTGCTGGAGGAGTGCACTTTACAATCTCGGGGACTGCGCCAGCAACCGTTA
>CAYMHC010000108.1:0-2975 GCA_964390155.1 uncultured Nitrosopumilales archaeon | reverse complement strand
ATATATCTGTCCAGATTTGTGGAAAAAGATTCAAACAAGGTTCAAAAAGCAGAAAGGAAGGTTAAACGTTGTAAGGAAGATGATAGAGCTAGGTATAAGGATAGATGAAAATGGCAAGCTTTACGTGGGTGATGCAGAGCTCGACGATACAGCTGTTGCTAGAGCGGCAGGTGTTGATAGAAGGGTTGTAAGGAGCACAACCAAACAAATTCTAGATAATTCGGATCTACGCGATATATTCACGAGATTAAAGCCCGTTGGAGCAAGTCTTGTGGAGGTAGCAGAAATCCTGGATTATAGCGTTTTAGTAATAAGATCGGACCCCCATAAGCCAGGAGTCATTGCTAACGTTACTACCGTGTTGGCGAAAAATAACTTGGTAGTAAGGCAAGCCTTGGCTGACGATCCTGATCTAGTCCCAGAGCCTTGCTTAACCCTCGTAATAGATGGCAAGATACCCGCAAGAGCCATAGATGAGATAAGGTCTTCACCCTTAGTCAAAAGCTTGACAATGCTGAAATAGTGCTTTATAAAACAATCTCATTGCAGAGCCTAATTCCTTCTTATCACTTCCAACCCATTTATGTAAGGCTTAAGGACTTTAGGTATTTCAATAGAACCATCCTTCTCTTGGTAGTTCTCCATTATCGCTATCATCGCCCGTTCAGTGGCTATGGCAGTGCTGTTCAATGTGTGCACAAACCTTGGCTTCTCATTATATTTGTCTCTATATTTTATGTCCAGCCTTCTCGCTTGATAGTCTAAGCAGTTAGAGCAACTTACCATCTCCCTATACTTTCCCTGACCTGGCAACCAAGCTTCTAAATCATACTTCTTGGCAGCAACAGCTCCAAGATCGCCCATGCATACGTTCATTATTCTATAGGGTACTTTGAGAAGTTGGAATATTTCCTCGGCGTTTTTTATCAAGAATTCGTGCTCTTTCCATGAATCCTCTGGTCTTGAAAATATGAATTGCTCTATCTTCTCGAATTGATGGACTCTAAAGAATCCTTTTGTATCCCTCCCATGGGCCCCTGCCTCCTTTCTAAAGCAGGGGCTTATTCCGGCGTATTTCAGGGGCAATTGCTTTCCATCAAGAATCTCATCTTTATGAAGGCCTGCTATGGCATGCTCAGAAGTAGCCAAGAGATAAAGATCCTCTTCTTCGATTTTATAAATAGCATCCTCAAAATCGGATAGAGCAACGCAGCCAGCCACCACTTCTTTTCGAAGCATGAACGGAGTTTGCAGTATCGTAAAACTCTTCTGTCTCATGAATTCTAAGCCAAATCTTATGAGTGCCAGATTAAGCAAGACCAGATCGTCCCTCAAATAGTAGAACCTTGCACCAGCCACCTTTGCTGCCCTCTCCACATCTATCAATTCCAATTTAAGACCTAAATCAATATGATCTTTAGGCTGAAAATCAAAGCTTGGCAACTCTCCCCATCTTCTTATCTCGACATTATCGTTCTCATCCTTGCCCGTTGGGACAGTCCTATCGGGTGTGTTGGGTATGATCATCATTATGTCTTGAATCTTTTGCTCTAGTTCTTTGATCTTTGCATCAGTCATAGAAATTTCATCTGAAATCTTCTTCATTTCTTCTATCTCTTTCTCTACATCCTTATTCTCTTTTTTGTGTTCTGCAATCTTCAAAGATACAATATTTCTCTTGTGCTTTAGCTTCTGAGCCGAGGTTATCAGCTCTCTTCTTTCTTTGTCGAAATTGATTAGATCGTCCAAAGGGATATTCGCCATACCCCTCATCCTTAGCATCTCTCTAATCAGATCCAAATTTTCACGAACGAATTTTATATCTAACATAAACCTTCACAAATCTGATATTTTATGTGGCATAGTTTCAAAGTTTAACATAAGTCGATCGCACTAAATTTGCTTCATCTTATCGTTTCAATCTCATCTAAAGTGTCTATTGAAGCTTGGCTGCACAACAAAAGATCATCTATGGTTGAGATCAGCGTTTCCAACTTGCCGATGGAGGAGAAATCTATAGTCAAAAGCCTCTTAACAATGCTCATCTCCATATCTAATCCCTTGGGCAAGTTCGTGTTATCAGGCTCAAGAGAGCTATAAACAGCCCTCGCTTCTGCATCGCTCTCAAAGTCAATCAGTATTCTGACCTTTATTCTCATTTGCTTCCCTCAACCTTTCCTCCATAACTCTTAAGAATTCATTAAGCCTTTGGGAAGGGACTCTGGCTCCGGCTGCTACATCATGCCCTCCTCCTACTCCTTCGAATTTGCTAGCTTCGGTCATTATCAATCCTAGGTTCAAAGCTGGGCTACAGCCCTTGGTCTTCCTAGCTGAAAAGCTTATGTCACCATCCCGCGTAATAGTTCTTACAAAAAGAGCCTTTCCCTCGAACCTCGTAATCCCACTCAGTATTGAAGAGATGGCTCCCAGCATTTTCTCATCTATCAAACCATCACCAATTATCATGAAAGACCATGTCCCTTCGACAATTCTATTTTCATTGCTTAAGATATTTTGGACATAGTTGCTAAGGGTATACTTATACTCCGCCAAAATCCTATCACCTTCCTGTAAAGCAAAATTCCTGTCTCCAAAACAGATAGATACTGCCACACCTCCTTTCCCCATTCTTCCGCAGGCATTTAACAAAGTGGAGAATTCTCTACCATCTCTCAGAGGAGAATGTTCGTCCTCCCTCTCCAAAGTATATACGTCTCCTATCAGTTCTTTCACCTTGTCTGTAGCAGTAGGAGTTGAAGCCAGATAGGGTATAATGGCTTCAACCAGCTTTTTTTTCTCTTCTTCTGATAGTTCAGCCACGGTCTTCCATCTTGCTCCTTCTTTAAGCCTTATCCCGGCGGATGTAAGGGTCGCTAGGCAAGAATCTCTGTTTCCTGTCAATCCCGGAATGAAAGGTGAGGTTGTGGAAGCTATGGCTTCATGTATAGGCTTTGTCTCTCTTCCATAGAACATCA
>CAYMHC010000107.1:0-3077 GCA_964390155.1 uncultured Nitrosopumilales archaeon | reverse complement strand
GACGCAAGACAAGCCATAGAGGGCTTATCAGCGTTCTCAAGGTTCAAGTGTCTTGCCATTTCCCTCACCTCTTTCTTTGATATTCCAATCAGAGCCAAAGGGCTGTACACACCCTCTTCCTTCAAAGCCAGAGCTCCTGGTCTGTGCCCCTCAAGATCATCGGCGTTTGTGCCATCTACGATTACTCTCATCTCTTCATCCATTGCTACTTTCTCAAGTGCAGCCACTAGTTCCTTCTTGCAATGATAGCATCTGTTAGGCGGATTATCTGATATGTGAGAGTTGGCCAACTGATCAATATCGACTATTACGTGCCTTACCCCTATGGCCTTTGCCATTTTCTTTGAATTTTGGAGTTCCCAGGGAGGCAAAGTTATAGAGTTTGCTGTCACGGCTACCACTTTATCTTTTAGAGCCATCTTAGCCACGGCTGCGACTAGAGAGCTGTCCACACCTCCTGAGAAAGCTACTAGAACCTTCTCCTTATCTTTGAAGAAATCCAGAAGCTCCTCAAACTTTCTCTTCGTAGTTGAATCCAGTTTCATCAGCATTATGAATGAACCAATTCATAAAAAGATTAACCTTTCGTCTCCTTAAACAAGATTGATCTCGCCCTCTCCTCTGCGAGAAAGAGAATCTCTCTTAAAGGTAGGCCAAGTTCATCTGCTACCTTTTTCGCATCCTCATACTCAGGCTTTATCCTGACGATCTTTCCTCTACCGTCCTTTGAGACTTTTATCCTAACCGTCTTCTCTATTCCGTCCAATTTTATCTTAACATCAAAGAAATCTCTCCAAAGAATGTGCCTTTTACATGGTTTTATCCTCACTCCTAGGGTGCCCGTTTCCTCCATAAGTAATCCTGATAGATGCTCAACCTTGTCATGATCTGTTATGATCTGGATTATCTGCCCGGGTCTGTTCCCTTTTGTATAGATTGGAATAACAGATACACTTCTAGCGCCTTCTTTCATCAACTTGTCGACAGAGTAGCCTATGACCTCTCCTGTCACATCATCAACGTTGGTCTCTATCACAGACACTTCATCTGTAAGGAATTCTGTTCTTGCTTCGCCCAAAGTCATACGCAGTATGTTTGGAAAATCGTCAAAATCTCTGCTTCCTGCGCCATAGCCTACGTTGGATGGCTTCATAGGAGGATAGTAATCGATTGGTTCCGCTATGTTTGAGAGGATGGATAATCCTGTAGGAGTGCATAGTTCAGCATTTATCGGCCCACCAACCATATTGAATCCTTTTGATCTCAATATTTCGATGACTGCAGGTGAAGGGCTAGACAGGATTCCTTCTAAAGACCTAAAGGTTCCACCTCCAATGGCTACTGAGGTTGAATAGATTCTGGCATTCTTGAATAATCCTAGATTCTCCAAGCAGAAAGCTGTGCCAACAATATCAACCAATGTATCAACCGATCCCAATTCGTGCAGATGGACATCTTGAGGGCTTTCTCCGTGTATCTTTGCCTCAGCTTCTAACAAAGTGTCAACAGCATTCAGTGCAAAGTTTTTCGCCTCAGACTGCAGATTCAGGTCATCTACAAGCTTTGAAATTGCTTCTCTGATTTCTATTCCTTTCCTATGTCCATATTCTTCGCGGACTTTGACTTCAATCCTTTTCGCCCTGAATCCTTTTCTTCTTACATCCTCTATTTCAATATCCAAGCTCTTGACCCCTTCCAGATACTTTGCCGATACTATCACAGCGTCTCTGACTTTTTCGCTGTCCACTCCCAAATCGATCAAGGCTCCAAGTATCATATCTCCGGATATGCCTGAAACTTGGCTGTCGATGACTAGCGTGCGCTCATGTGACATATTTGCTAGGAAGTCATCAACTAGTTTAAACTTTTACTAGAAAAGAAAAAAGGTGGGTAGATTTTCTGACTTTGTTACTTCTTAGCAATGCCGAGGGCGCCGCCGATGATGCCGAGAATCAAGCCGATGAAAAAGCCGCCGCCTATTATTATGCTCAGTATCGAGAATATCAGCACGAGAATGCCGCCAGCTACTTCTCTTCCTGGCGAGTAGATCATAATCGCTCCAACTATGACTATTATACTGAAGATTAGCCCCATCGCTCCCATAAGTTCAACAGCTAAACCTAGACCCGGCATTATGCTTCCAGCCATCCCAAATATGAACGACATCATTGCAAATACCATTATGGCGTTGATCAGTATCAAGACTCCAGCAATCAATGAAATAATGAACCCGGCCACTGCTTTCTTTCTCGGAGGTGGTGGTGGTG
Organism: uncultured Nitrosopumilales archaeon; assembly: GCA_964390155.1. Lineage (GTDB taxonomy): Archaea > Thermoproteota > Nitrososphaeria > Nitrososphaerales > JACAEJ01 > CAYMHC01. The sequence continues at coordinate 810 of CAYMHC010000107.1, read as the reverse complement.
CTTGCGTTTCTCTCACCCGCTTTCGCAATCCCCTATTTCAAATTTAAGCTTTTGGATTGTCACAAAAAATGTTCATATCGAATCGGTTTTAGTGTTTATCTTGATATTTTTTGGCGATAAAGATAATTAAGACAGAATATTTGTGAATATCAATGAAGAATATTCTGGAAAGGCTCATCAGGGGTGAAATAACGATAGATGAAGCAGAAAACATGATAAAATTGTCAGCAATAGGTAGAGTCAGCAACATAGCCAAGATCGATACCAACAGAGAGTCTAGAAAAGGCATCCCAGAAATAATACTGGCTACTGGGAAAGAACCAAAAGAGACTGCGAAGATTGTCGCCTATAGTATGAAAAAAAGAGGAAGGGTCATGGTGAGCCGTGCAGATGATAGATGCATCAAGGCTGTTAAGGAGAAGATAGGAGGTGATGCTGACATATTCGTAAACAGAAAATCAAGGATGATTGTGATAAAGAGAAAGGATTTCAAGTCCGAGAAGACTGGTGGAAAAGTCGGAATTTTGACAGCTGGTACATCAGATATCCCAATAGCAGAGGAAGCGAAGACAGTAGCTGAAGAGATGGGGTGCGATGTATCCACAGCCTACGATGTTGGCGTTGCTGGCATCCATAGGCTTTTCCGCCCTTTGAAAGCTATGCTAAAAAATGATGTTGATGCCCTGATAGTGGTTGCAGGTATGGAGGGAGCATTGCCTTCCCTGGTAGCAGGTCTGGTAGATATTCCTGTTATAGGGGTGCCAAGTTCTTTGAGCTTTGGATTTGGGGAAAAAGGGGTAAGTGCCTTGA
>CAYMHC010000106.1:0-3122 GCA_964390155.1 uncultured Nitrosopumilales archaeon | reverse complement strand
CATCTGCACTACCACACTTGCTTGTAAATGATCTGTTACCATGCTTTGCAACTACTACACCAACTCCAGCAACTATGAAGGATGCTGTTGTGCTTACATTGAAGGATTTTATTCTGTCGCCGCCTGTGCCTACAACATCAATTATGCGTTTGTTGACTTTAGGATGAATCTTAAGGCAGAAATCGCTCATGACCTTGGCAAAGGCCGAAATTTCTTCTATACCCTCTCCCTTCATCCTCAAAGCCGTCAAGAGAGATGCTATCTGGGCATTCGTTGCACTGCCAGACATCAACTCTTTCATTGTGGCTTGGGCTTCTGAGTAATTGAGGTCTTTACCATCTACGATCTTTTGAATTGCTTCCCTAATCATTCTAGCTCACTTAGGAAATTTTCTATTATTTTCTTACCATTCTCAGTAAGGATTGATTCAGGGTGGAACTGTACCCCTTCGATAGGATACGAGACATGCCTCACTCCCATTATCTCCTTATCATCCAAGGACAAAGCGGTAACTTTGAGGCAAGATGGAAGTTTTGATCTATCACCAACGAGTGAATGATATCGAGTTGCTCTAAACGGATTCTTCATTCCTCTTAATACTCCGTCTCCATCATGCTTTATCATGCTTGTCTTACCGTGCATTATGTTATTTGCACGAGCTATCCTTCCTCCGAAGGAATGAATTATCCCCTGATGCCCTAAGCATACCCCCAATACAGGAATTCTAGAGCCCATCTGCCTTATTATTTCTGAGCAGACACCAAAGTACTTAATATCTTCAGGAGTGCCAGGACCAGGAGATAATACTATACCATTAGGCTCTATCTTCTTAGCCTTTTGGAGGCTTATTTGATCGTTCCTATAAACTAAGGGATCGGCCCCTAGTTCGCCTATATACTGAACCAGATTGTAGACAAAGGAATCGTAATTGTCTATTACGAGAATCTTCCCCATTTACAAAATCCTCCCAGAAAGCTTCAAAGCCTTCATCAAAGCCTCTGCCTTGTACTCTGTCTCCAGCCATTCCTTTGATGGATCAGAATCAGCGACTATCCCTGCACCTACTTGAATGTAGGCCTTATCTTTATTCGCTATCAAAGTTCTTATCGTTATGGCAAAATCTGCGTTTCCATTGTAAGAGAAGTAGCCTACGGCTCCCGCGTAAGGTCCTCTTCTTGAAGGCTCCAATTCATCTATTATCTCCATGGCTCTTATCTTAGGGGCTCCAGTAACTGTCCCAGCAGGGAACAGTCCTCTAAAAGTATCGAAGGCATCTCTATCTCCTCTCAATTTTCCTAAGACTCTTGAAACCATATGCTGAACATGGCTATACTGATGGACTTCCATGAACTCTGGAACATGAACGCTGCCAAATTCACAAACCTTACCTATATCGTTCCTCGCTAGATCCACCAACATCACATGCTCAGCGCATTCTTTTGGATCTACTAGAAGCTCTTTTTGCATATCATCATTCTTGGTTTTGTTCTCAAGAATTGGCCTTGTGCCAGCTATAGGAAATGTCTCAACGACACCATTATCGACTCTTACGAGCATCTCCGGGCTAGAGCCGACTATTTGCCTATCTTCCATCTTCATGAAGTACATGTAAGGAGACGGATTTATTCTCCTTAAAGACTCATAGAAGTGGATCAAATCGCCCTTTATCTTAAACTCATACCTTTTGGATAGGACCGATTGAAATATGTCTCCGGAAAATATGTACTCTTTTATCTTTGATACCTTTTCACAGAAAGAATCAAATTCTACATTTATTTTGGGGGCAGAATAATACAAATCGTCTACACTTTCAGGTTCTTCAAGAGCAGATTTTACCTCTTCGCTGCGATCCTCCCCTTGAGAATAGTAAAAGGCTTGATTATTCGTATGATCGAAGACGATGCCATCATCAAATATGCCGAATTCCATATAAGGGAAGTCTAATTCGTTCTTACTAGACTTGATTCTCTCCCAATATTCAATGGCATCGTAAGATACGTAGCCGACGGCTCCCCCGACCAACCTCGACCATCTTTGGTCAGAACTTAGACTTCCTTGCATCTCTTTCACAAAATGCAGAGGATCCTCCACGGTTCTACTTTCCAGAAACCCTTCTTCAGAATCCTTTATTTCTAGATCCTTGCCCATTGCTTTCAAGATCATTTTGGGCTTGAAACCGATGAAGGAGTATTGAGCCAGTTTCTTTGGTCCTGTAACTGATTCTAGTATATAGGCTGTCCCAAATCTCTTGTGAATGTTTCTGAAAACTTGAATTGGAGGTATGTAAGGGAAGGGTTTGAAATTCAGTCTAGAATTAGATGGAACACTATTGAATCGTTCATAGCCAAACTAGATCACCCATTTTCTTTTCCTCCATTAGTAGCGCTTGGGTAATGCACTATTTAAGACTTTTGTGTACATATATGTGCAGTGTTCAATTGATGGGTGTCTAAAACGGGTGTTCGTGGATGGGTGGTGATTTTTTATATCATGAGTGGCATGACGGATAGGGGTGAGAATTACGTCTCTTTTAGAATCTCCTCTACAGTCTTAAGAGTAATTTCTAACCCTTGTTCCAGTTTAGCCCTTGCCACTTCCTCATAGGCCCCCTTCCCAAAACTGAAGGCAATTATGACGCCTTTGTTCTTGCCTATCCTTTGCATCGCAGTCTCAAAATTATCTACGACGTTTCTACCTACATCATCGGATTGTTTAACTTGTATAGGTGAACCATCGATATAATAACCATCAATCCCCATATCGCCCACCTTTCTTGGATTGACTCTTGCATACAACTTCTCTACAACCCAATTTTGAAACTCGAAGGGTTGTAAAGCCTTTAGTTCTTGAGCTGTCTTAGGTAACCCAATTTCGGAATATTTAGCTCTTAACGATCTCATTCTCTTCGCCATCAACTTACATGCCGTTGGTGAGACATCAATTCCAATCCAACGTCTACCTAGCTTATGAGCGACAACAATCGTAGTCCCGCAACCACAAAAGGGGTCTAAAACAATATCTGTAGGGTTAGAGGAGGATTCTATGATGCGATTCAGTAAGGCTTCTGGTTTTTGTGTAGGGAAGCCCTGATATTCCCCACCAACACTTTTCTTATGTATCCC
>CAYMHC010000105.1:0-3167 GCA_964390155.1 uncultured Nitrosopumilales archaeon | reverse complement strand
TGTTCAACTTCTTGTACAACTATGGTTTCTCCAACCATGTTCTTATGGTCTCGTACCACATTATTGCAGTAGACAGGCCTCCAAATATCAGAGCGAAGATGCTGTAGAAGCTAACCTCCCTAAACTGTGATATGTAGTAGATTAAAAGAGTGCTGAGCATGGTGGCGTAAAAGATGTATCTCGGTAGCATGAAAGATCCAATTTTTGTGAACTGTCTCAAAACCCCCACTTTGATCTCTTTTTTTAAACAATAGTCTCCATTTTCTTTTCTAACAAGGCCCAACTCCTCTAACTTATTCAAATGGTAGGAAGCTAAGGCTGGGCTTGAGAATTTAAGCGATCTTTGAACCTCTCTCACGCCCATGATTCCATTCTTGGACTTCAATAATGCCCAGTAAACTCTTAAAGTGTTTCCCTTTAGCTTGCTGGCAATTTCTTCATCATCTGATTCATTCAAACTTCCACCTAAAGTGATTTTCCGAGAGAATAAACGGCAAACACTTGCCTATTATAGATTTAAATCTATACTAACTATCCAAATAGAATCTGTGATTACAGATTCAGATCAAATCAATGGCATAGTAGCTCTCTTTGGAGAAGATGATGTAATTCCTAGGCTCATGTTTGCCCTAAAATCCATTTCTCATCGTGCTAGATACGACTATAAGATAGTTACTGAAGATAAATCCCTGAACGGTATTTCCGATTTTGATAAGGTCAAGTCAAATTTAGCAATAGGTTGTTGCCTTACTAGACCATTAAATGGTGATACAATAGCCATTCACGGCAAAGCCTACCATCCTGAAGGCTTCGACTTATCGAAGAGATTGAAAGAGGTTTTTGAGGATACAGCGGAAGCTCAAAAAATTCTATCGAAATTGGATGCTGATTTTGCTTTTGCAAGAATAGAAGACAATTCATTAGTGTATGGCAGAGATCCATTGGGGATAAAACCGCTGTACTTTTCTAGAGAAGCAAGAATTCTTGGTATAGCGTCTGAAATCAAAGCCCTAAAGTCCGTAGGTTTCAAGAATATCGAAAGAGTTACTCCAGGTAGCATTCATAAAGTGTCAATGAAGGATGAAGAGAGTTTGACTTTCAACAAAATCGAAGCAGAATTCAAATTGAGTATTAGCATGGATAAAGGATCAGATGCTTTATTGGAGCTTCTCACAGAGTCCATCAGAAGGAGGGTTAAAGGGATTAAGAGAGTAGCCATAGGATTCTCCGGCGGTTTAGATAGCTCGCTTTTGGCTTTGATTGCATCAAGGCTGGCAAAGGTGACTCTTCTCGCGGTATATGTAAAGGGCTCCAAGGATGAGAATGCGATAAATTCGGCAAAAAGCCTTGGATTGGAGCTCGAAGAGCTTCAGATCAACGTCAAACAATTGAAGGATAAGATCTGTTTAATACAGCATTTGATAGAAAGCGATAAGACTATGGATTTGGCCATAGGTCTTGGTATGAATCTTTCTGCAGAAAGAAGCTCACAAATAGGTTGTGATGCTCTACTCTTGGGGCAGTTTGCGGATGAGTTATTTGGAGGGTATGCTAAATATATTAGAGCTTTGAGAGAGATGGGGGAAGAATTTGCGGAAAAGATGATCCTACAAGATGTTCTTGATGCCCCTAGGAACAACTTTGAAAGGGATGAGAAAGCATGCTCCCCCTATACTGAGATAAGGCTACCTTACGCTAATATCGATCTGGTCAAATATGCCTTATCTTTGCCTTTGAGCTTGAAGATAGGTAGACTGGAGGATCAACGTAAATTGGTTCTGAAGGAAGTAGCCACAAAGGCTGGCCTGCCAAAGGATATGGTATTAATGAGAAAGAAAGCTTTTCAGTATAGCTCTGGCCTGCAAAAACTCTTAGTCAGCTTTGCAAAGGGTTGAAAAGGCGTTTACATCTTAGCAACACCTAGAAGGAGACGAAGATGGCTCGTGTAAATAGCGCAATTGATCTCATAAGACCCATCAACTCAATCATGGTAGGTTTTGCAGTAATAGTAGGGACAGGAATAGCCTCTCCTGAGATGATATTGTCGGTTTATTCTCTTTTAGGGTTCTCAACGGGTTTCCTAATATCCAGCTTCTCAATGGTGGTAAATGATTACTATGACATAGAAGTTGATAAGGTAAATAGACCAGATAGACCCTTACCCAGTGGCGCCATCTCGCCAAATCTTGCCGTAATATTAGCTTTGATTCTTCTCTCTACAGGAATAGCATCATCCATGCTGACAAGTCTGAATAATTTCGTAATAGCATCAGTCTTTGCATTCCTTGCATGGTTCTACAATTTCTGGGGAAAGAAAAGAGGGTTTATTGGTAATATCATGGTGGCAGTTTCTGTAGCGATACCTTACATATATGGTGGCATGGCTGTAAACAATGCTTACAAAGCATTATTGGTATGGTTGGCTTTAACATCTTTCTTTGCTGCCACTGGAAGAGAAGTTATCAAAACAATATGTGACATTCAAGGAGACGAATTGAGAGGAGTCAGATCCGTAGCCAGGACCCATGGTTCAAGATTTGCATCCATTCTTGGTACCATAATGTTCTTCATGGCCATAGCATCTAGCTGGATTCCTTTCACAACGGGCATAGTGGGCATGGTTTATGCAATACTGATATTGATTCCTAATTTGATCTTCATGTATGCATCCATCAAAATTCTCAAAGATACATCCGAAATTAGTGCTTTAAATGTTAAGAGCATCTCTCTTCTCGGAATGCTTATAGGCTTGATAGCCTTCCTCATAGGAGGAATTATCTGATAAATACTCTAGGTGATGCTATGCCCTTTACGCCTTTTCACTGGGGTCCTGCTCTCCTCATAGGCATGCTGCTCTTCTCTATATTCGATCTGCCCAGTCTTCTTATATCGAGCGTAATCCCAGATTTAGAGGGGCTCTCCGTCCTAACATTTCGGCTTCCCTTGCCTCTTCACGGATTTTTCCACTCTTACCTTGGCGCGTCTATTCTTGGAGTTTTGACTGCGACTTTAGTATATTATTTTCGTGGTTTTTTGAGTAAAATCATGAAGTTATTCATGCTTGAGCGGATGTCTTCGTCTAAAAGGATTCTTTTCACATCATTGTTTGGAGCCTATTCTCATGTCTTCCTTGACTCCTTTCTTTACGTAGAGATGAAACCTTTCTA
>CAYMHC010000104.1:0-3168 GCA_964390155.1 uncultured Nitrosopumilales archaeon | reverse complement strand
TAAACCATTATGCTGCCATCCGCATAATTGCCAAACACATCGTAAGCTCTGACCATTATCGTATGCCAACCATTCCTAACGTTTTTTGTATTCCACTGATACGAGTAAGGATAGTAGTAATCACTAGTTTTGAGCTTTCCATCTATATAAAATTCGACCTTGGCTATCCCAGATTCATCCGATGCTGAGACAGATATCTCGATGGTTTTTGAAACCTTTGAACCGTCAGAAGGGTAGTTGATTTTAACAACGGGTGGATTGCTATCGCTATCTGAATTCAATACATCAACATTCACAATACTCGATTCTTTGGTATTATCCGATGTGTCATAAGCTTTAGCCATCAAAGTATAAGGACCATTAGATTCAATAGTAGTGTCCCAGTAGAAGCTGAAGGGTGCTTCAAAGTCGGTAGAATAAAGACCCCCATCTTTATACAGTTCAACCTTTAGAATGCCATTATCATCACTGGCTTCAACGCTAACGGTAATCCCTCCAGAAATCGTTGTTCCATCAACGGGATAGGTTATGGTAACGCTAGGAGGGGTTGAATCCTTGTACGGAAGAAGTGTTCCACTAACAGCCTGACTTAAAGCTTTTGAGGCATCTATCCTTCCCCAACCATAGTATTGATCGTAGCCTTGACTCCCAAGATCGATGGCTGTAGATTCTATTATCTGCTCTACTTCGGTTGGAGTCAAAGACGGGTTAGCCGAAAAGATCAAAGCAATCAAGCCTGCTGTCAAAGGTGCTGAGAAGGATGTGCCAGATACGCTACCATAAGTTCCTCCCTTTACTGTAGTGTAAATGCCAACGCCTGGCGCAGACAGATCTATGTAAGGACCATAGCTAGAGAAGGATGCTCTGGTATCACTGCTACTCGTTGCACTCACTGAGATTATGTACGGGTTGTCTGGGTCTGAATTATACGCATTGTCATTACCACCAGCAGCAACTACCAATCCTCCTTTGTCCATAAAGTACTTTGCAGCGTCAGAAAGTGCGCTGCCGCCAAAGATTCTAAAGCTAATGACTGCCACTTTGGCTCCTTCGTCTGCAGCATAAACAAGGGCTTTGGTCAAAAGAGAAGAGTATGCGTAACCATTTGTGTCGGTAACCCTCAAAGGTAGTATGGAGCACTGCCAGCTTATTGATGAGACACCAATAAAATTGTTAGTTAATGCCGCTGCAGCTCCTGCCACTTTTGTCCCATGACCGTAAACATCCTGAGTATCATAGGTGTTATCATAGAAGTTGTACCCTTGGAGTAATTTTGTAGCCAAATCGGGATGTTTAGAATCTACACCACTGTCAAGAATGGCTATTATAGTATTAGGGTCTCCTATTGAGATATCCCATGCTTCAGAAGCCAAGATCTTGTTCAGGTGCCATTCTGATGAATAGTATTGGTCATTAGGAATTATCGAGGGGGGAATCCTAGAGTCTTCCTCCACATAATCTACCAGAGGGTTATGCAACAATGCAGATTTGACATATTGTAAAGCTCTTTGTGGAGCAGAGACTATAAAGGCTTGAATCTGAGAAATCTCATCCTTTATCTCAAGTCCCAATGCAGCCAGGACTCTCTCTTCATATTGCCCGCTTAGTCCAGGCTTGAACTTCACCAATAACTCGTCTGACAGATTATCCGAATTGATCTCTAGGCTCAGAACAGGAGCCGTTTGATTGCAGTTAAAGATTATGAGAGTCAAGATGAATGCAAATATCTTCAAATACTTTGTACTGTTTTTTGCACTGCGATCAGATCTTCTAGTCAAAGGGCTTACCAATTTTACCATCTTCATAACGTATATGTATAATTATTAAGATTGTGGAATTTCACTCTATTCTTGAGTACTATTTCTGAACTAAATTTGATGGCTTGTTCATAACTCATGAGTAAGAACAGCATCAAGGCAATCGTAATTATACATAACATATGTGTAATTCGAGCTAACCTGCATTCTATAGCTCTTATCTCTCGATAAAGAAAAGATTAAACTCCCTACATTGAAATCTTTTCTATGGTCATTTTATCGGAGCTGGCTGGACTGAAGATTGGTGACGAACATCCTGTTCGGATAATGGGAGTGATAAACGTCAGCCCTGAATCTTTCTACAAAGGATCGGTAAGGACAACTCCCAACGAAATAGCAAATTTGGCAAATAACATGGAAGAAAAGGGAGCCAACATAATAGACATTGGGGCCAAGTCAACAGCTCCTTACTTGAAGACGACGATATCGATAGATGAAGAGATCGATAGATTATCCTTGGCAATAAAAGTTGTAAAGGAAACCGTCTCATTACCGATATCTGCAGACACGACTTCAAGCAAATCCGCAGAAGCAGCCATAAAGGCTGGGGCTGATATAATAAACGATGTCTATGGTTTAAAAGGTGATGAAAATATGGCAAGAGTCGTCTCTAGTTATGGTGTTGGCCTCATAATCGCTGCTCATGCAATAGAACAAAGCGAAGGAAAACCCGAAAAGAAAATTAACAAGGCACTAAAGAAAAGTCTCGGCATCGCTAGAAAGGCTGGCATAGATGAGAAAAAGATAGTGATCGATCCAGCCATAGGCTTTATCCGAAATGTTGGGGTGCCATGGCATGTTTGGGATTGTCATGTGATAAAAAATCTCGGACAACTTCGTAGACTCGATAAACCTATCTGCATAGCTATATCGAGAAAGTCCTTCATAGGAAAGATATTGAATCTAAAAGAGCCTGGGGAAAGGCTCTTCGGGTCTCTATCAGCGACCGCCATAGCTATTTACAATGGCGCTCACATAATACGTACTCACGATGTAGATGCTACGTTGCAAGCTGCAAAACTTGCAGAGTTCATAAGAAAAGTGTCTTACAATGAATATTTGCCTATCTAACTGGCTCGCCCTTTTCCATGATAGATTCTCCGTCTACGAATAATCGACCATGAACCATGGATTTTATCATATCCAAATGACTTGATGCCTTGTTTTTGCCATGATAAGCTCCGGTATTATTTCCTATAGCGATGTGTATAGTGCGGAATATCTTCTCATCGACTATTATGCTCCCTCCCGTGTATTCTGCTCCAGGGTTGCATCCTATGCCAAGCTCGGCTATCCTATCTTTCTCTCCAGTATTGGCATCTAAGAATTTTGTGAAACTTTCTTCTCCCTT
>CAYMHC010000103.1:0-3230 GCA_964390155.1 uncultured Nitrosopumilales archaeon | reverse complement strand
CGAATACTCCAGCAGGCCCGCTCATGAATATAGTGCCCGAGCTACGAATGATTCTTGAATAAGCATCTATGGTCTTTGACCCTATATCCAGTATGGCATCACCCTTGTCCAACTCTTCTATGCTTATCTCTTTCCTCTCTCCGTTTTGCTCTATAGCAATATCCCGAGGAAGCTCGAACACTTGAGGATACTTTGCCAAAAGGGCCTTGGCATTCTCCACAATCTTGTCCTCCCCGCCTATCCCGAGTTTGTACTTGATCTTGTTTGCGGCTTTGAAAAAGACATTCGCTATCAGACCGGACAGGAGAACTTGATCTGCACGATTGTTGCTTATCAATGCCTCTATTGCTTCTATCCTATCTGTAACCTTGGAACCACCAAGAACAGTGGTGTATGGTCCCTTTGCCGCAGTAGTTATTCTATTCAATGCCTTTAACTCCTTCACTACTAGCCTTCCTCCACAGGAAGGTAGGAGATACGAAAAGCCCACTATGGAAGGATGTGCCCTGTGAGCAGTAGGAAAGGCATCTAGCACACAGGCATCGAAGAGTTTGTAAAGTCGCTGCACAAGAACTGTTTTAGATGCCTCATCTGGTTCATACTCCATGTTTTCTTCAGCTACAAATCTCAAATTATCCAGAAGTAACACTTCTCCTTTCTTTAGATTCGTTATTCCCTCTCTTGCCGCTGGGCCGAAGATGTCTTCTACGAACTTCACTTCTTTCCCTAAAACTTCGCTTAACGCTTTGGCGTGTTGATCTAGAGGCAAGAAATCGTATCTTCCGACTCGTCCTTGATGAGAAGCCACTACACATTTGGCAAGGCAAAGATCACGGATTGTGGTGGCTGCTTCCTTTATCCTCTCTATCTCCATGAGTCTTCCGGACTGGGGATCGATGGGTGTATTCATGTCTACACGCAGAAAGGCAGTTTTGTTCTCCAAATCCAGATCTTCGATTGTAAGTATCTTCATACTTGATAGAAATCCGACTTTTACTAATATATGTCTTGCGGGTAGTTCTTATTCGTCTAGGATATCAAGTTCGATATCAAGCTTGATATTTCACAAACAAAATCCTACTTTGGGAAAGAATCTATGATGATCCGGCCTGTGGTTCAAGAAGTGGAAGAAAAATCCGGTCTGCGACTAGTGTAAAACAATCGGAGGGTATCCATACAAATGGACTTTGACTTTTCTAGTATTTGTCTAGGAGATACTATTGGGCAAAAATCGAGCATAACATCATGGTATCTACGTCATTTTTTGGTGTCTTCCGTATTAGCATCTTGGTTTTTTGCAGAAATGGGCATTTCAGGTATATACCGATTAGGCTAGCATGAGCAAGGTAATTACAGTAAGTCAATTCCTGGCAAGGTTATACTTTTGTGAAAAAAAGACAATCTAGAGTAAGACTTCTATTCACTCTGAAGAGTTATTTATTGGAAATAAGATTGAAATATTTATAAATACCGTTATATCATGTTAAGAACAACAATTATTAAATAGATTTTATAGAGGTGGAAAGATGGATACGAGAAAGATTCAACAAGTTGGATTTTCTACTCTGATTGTCTCATTGCCAAGAGACTGGGTGAAAGAATCTGGGTTGAAAAAAGGAGATATAATAACATTCAATAGAGAAGATGACGGTTCTCTCAAGATTGTAGCTGGCATGGAGCATGAGAAGAAGGAGTTGGTAAGATGCATCATCAATGCAGACCTTTGTAAAGATCCTAGACTCCTCACAAGGGTCATAACGGCAAACTACATCTTGGGAAGGGATTCGTTACAAATATTGTGGAAAGGTGAGCCTTTTCCGGAGCATCTTGAAGAGATCCGGAGTACGGTCAGACGCTTGACTGGACTAGGTATAGTGGAGCAAACGTTGAAATACGTGACTCTTCATAACTTCGTAGATCCCACCAAGTACTCTATTTACGGAATGCTGAAAAGAATTCATGTTATCCTCTCATCCATGATGACTGCAGCCATTCAAGCACTTGCAGAAAGGAAGATCGAGCTTGCAAAAGAAGTACTGCGTATGGAGGACGAGGCCGATCAACTCTATTGGCTGATAGTCAGACAGATTCATCTAGCGTTCCAAGATAAGGCTATAGCCAAGAAGATAAGCGTTGAAGACCCGCTGCACTTGCTTGGAGATAGAATGGTGGCTAAAGATATAGAAGAGATGGCCGATTATTCGGAGAGTACAGCAAAGGAAATCTTGAAGATTCTTGACTTGGGGTATAGACCCTCGGATGAAATATTAAAGAGTATAAAAAAGATGAGCAATTCGGTGCAAAGAGTATCAAATGAGGCCATGGAAGCTTTCTTCGCTCGTGATGCCAAGAGGGCTAACAGCGTCATAGAAGAAGTTGAGACCTTTGAACAGCTTGAAACTGACTTGGTGGAGAAGATATTGGCTCAGGTAGATAACTTGAGAGCAGCCATATCCCTAAGATCAGTAGTCAGAAACATATCACAGATAGCGATGTACTGTAATATGATATCTGAAATTACGATAAATAGAGCCATGGAGCAGGCTAATGAAATAAGCAAATTCGAGGTAGAAGAACTGAGATAGCAGAATGGATTTTCAAGATTTCCAGGAATCTCATACCGGCATTGCATAGAAAGCGGAAACAATGTACACGGAAATAAGGCTGATTGCGACGAGAGCCCCTGCATGCTTGAAGCCAGCAGCAACGCTCCCCTCTCCCATCTTTCCAGCTACGAGGCCCATGATCCACGCCTCGAGAATAGCACTGGTTATCAGGGTGTCAACTGTCCTTTTAATATCTATACCACCAGTCATGAATCCGCCAGCGGAGGACGAACCACCCATTGGCATAGTTACGAAGTAGATCATCATGATCGTGGTAACGACTACCATGACAGCTCCGACGTATGGTATGAATATGTAGGGCCTCAGAGCTGACTTCTTTTCCTTCTCAATTTCACTCATCCTCTGGCTGAAGTCAGCCAAGGTGCCAAACATCTTCACTGTTCCACCTCCGACATCCACCACTTCGAGAAGCAAAAAGGCCATGGCCCTCGTAAGCCAGCTTTTGACCGACCTTGAGAAGTTCAACATGACTCTATGCAGAGGCACTCCCCAAGAAAGCTGGGCCGACATGGTCCTGACATAGACAGTGAGACCACCGTAGTTCCTGTTAGCTAGTTGCTCTATGCACTTCTCTGGAGCCAATCCGGTCTTTCTTATTTCTGC
>CAYMHC010000102.1:0-3315 GCA_964390155.1 uncultured Nitrosopumilales archaeon | reverse complement strand
GACTTGGACTATTCCTTTGTCTTTTCAGCTTTTTCTTTCTTTTCTAGATGCGAGAGCAGCACACTTGATGAGGTATCCTAACCCAGCCAAAAATATGCCTAGACCAATAGGTCCACTCCAATATAACACTAGGAATAAAGTATCTTCTAAAGCCATCTTTTCACCTCCTCTTGAATTATTTCATTCGTCTAATGAGTTTAATATCTCTTTGTTCCTTTACACGATTTGGGTAAGTTTAGAACCTACTAATTTACTTTCAAGAAGTAGTCGATACTAAACTAAGAGAGAACGGATAGAATCTATCAAGCCATTCATGATTCCTCTTGTGTAACGCATAGTATGGGAGTCCCTTTGTGAATTATGGGAACTCACCAGGCGACCACACGATAACTTGTGACCCTCAAGGAGGTCTTAGATCATCACCTTCATCTATTCTTCAATTAGAGAATAGCCTGCATCAGAGTAGCTGTATGAAGTGCTTGGACTCGTGTTTCCCATTCTCGAGTTTGAAACTAGTCTCTCTATCCATGTTTCCGCTGATTCGTCAGAAGCCAAGATTTCAAGATTCAAAGAGTCGTCTCGAGACATGATAATTCTCTCTCCCTGCCGTTCCTTAGCTATCGACCCCTCCCCCCTGAAGGGTACTGCCAAGATTAAAAGCATGTTTAGAGAAGCCCTAATCATGAAATACCCTCGAGTATTAGAAAAGAGAGCATGCATAACTTGTAGAAGCGTGGGCACAATGGAATACGATGGCTATAACGAGTATCTAAAATGCCCAATGTACAAATGCTCGAAATGCGGAGCATTTACGAACGAAATCTATGTGAAGCCTGTTGAATAAATTTGCCGCTTTTTTCTATTACATTCGAACACACTAAACTCTGCAATTAATGGAGCATTAATTCCTTGAATATTCTTCAAATAATCTCTAGGTTGTTATCTAGGCCTGGCATCCTGAGACTCGTCGGCGAATTTTCATTCCCTATCAACTTCTTTTGCAGTTTCATACGCTAAACGAACGGGTTCAAGTTGTTCATTAACTGGCACTATTGAATCAAGCAGTTCATAGATGGAATTCCCCGGTATCTACCCATTCACCCTTTAGAAGTATCCACCAATCTATCGCCAAATCATTCTTTACGTAATCGTAAGGCAACCATCCATAGCCATTATCGCCCCATCCGATTCCCCATGAGTTTCGAATAAGCAACGCGCCGGTAGTTTCGATATCACAATATTTGTTCTTGATCTTCAGGTCGTCATCGTATCCCACGGCCACGACGGCGTGGCCTCCCTCAAGCGTCTCATTCTCACATGGATATGGGATTTTTCCGTCAGAGGCGACCTCCCAGATCGAACTATACACAGAGAATCCAAACATAGATGGAAAACCAGCAGCCAAGTTTGTTTTTACACGATCTAGGAGCACTTCTTTGGGTGTGTCTGGAGGATCAAGTCGAACATATTGTATCGCCTGATAATTTTGGGCATAGGCGTAGCAGAAAGCCGGAGGCTCTTTATCAAAATCTGCTATTACATATGGCCAGTAGTCTTCCGGCGGGGCACCGAAAAGCACCAAGGCGCCCATTGCCGTCCTTATGAATGCTCCCGTATCTCCAGTCCAGCCCAGCATGTTTCTCGTTGCCTTGTAGACGAAAAGCCTCGATCCGTCCAAATGCTTTTTGAAAGCCTTCTTTTCAAAATATTCAATCATTCCTACGGCAGCTTGTGCTGTGCATGATCCAAGACTTTCTTGGTCCTCAATGGGAGGACACCATTTCCTAAGATCAACTATAGGGGGGAGGTTTTCTTTAGGAACGGGTTTCTGCACCCCTGCTTTGGAAAACATTCCTTTTATAGAATCTTTCACTCCTAATCTCTTGAGTTTGAGGGAAATATCGTCTTTTTCTACTGTATAGTCTCGAAAGTCTGGGTAATCTGGTAGCCAGCCCATTGCTAGTTTTCTCCTAATTCTACCCATCTTTTCACCATCTCCTTCAGCGAAAATATCGCCGTTGACACTATTATTCGTTATCATATTACCTACATGATGCAATACCTTGTGCGTATTTGCTAATACCTTTGCTACTTGATATGCAAACGGAAGGAAGTTGGACATTGCTTACCCTAGACATCAACAGAATAGATTGAATGAGAATGATATTTTGAAATTACTTGAGATAAAAGAGAAGGTTTCCAAAGAAGAATGGTTTCCTCGTTATGATGAGATGAAAAACGCTTTGTCTTATATTCGTAGAGAAGAAGGGCTACAAGGAACCTTTTTCCCATTCGCTCGTCTGTCACGATTTAGGATAAATTTCCCATTTGCTTTCCAGTCTCATCGAATGCTTGGCTTTTCTAAAGGCTTCACTAACACGAGGTTGCTTCTTCTGCCCCCACATATTGGTATATATTAGCAGAGGAAACATGATTCCTTCTGCAATTGTCGGTTCATCCGTTGCACCAACATAATGTTTAGAATGAAGTTTATCCACAAAGAGTTCATGCCACTCTTTGCTGAAAGTATTACAGCCACTGTTTATGACTAGTTTTGTCTTATCCAACCTTGTCCCATCCATAGATCGCCTATCTTCGAAGTAATCATAAATTTCATCAGTGGATATGAAACTTTTTCCTTGCCTGCCTGACTTTAAGGAATCAGGTGTAGCATGAGCTGAAAGATGAATGAATTGGCAGTCATAAGCATTGAATAACTTTTTCAAGAAGTAGCCTTTATCTGGCTTGAAGACAGGGCGAACATCCCAACCCATATTCTTCATGTGCCATTTAACTATCCGCCCTTCATGTGGAGACTCGCCTTTAGGCATCAAATCCAAAACAAGGCACTTTAGAGGCATATGGGTGTTTATTTCTTTGCTCCCTATTATAAGTCTCGCTCAATTGTATTAAAAATTGTTTTTACTTTAGAAGAGTCCATTTTTCCAGATTCTAGTTTTGCGATTAGAGATTGGCCTACGCAGCTAATTTTGCTAGTTCGGCTTGTTTTAAGCCTAGCATTCACCTCTTTTTGGCGATTTCTTCGAGTGGAGGGAACACGCCTTAGTGATATTGGCGCTTGTTTGATATTCTTTTTGGAATAATTTGAGCCAAAAAGTATATAACACAGTTATAATATTTAAACCACAACTGTACGCAAATTAGAGGTATGAATTAAAATCGAAGTGTATGTCACATGTGTGCAAACGATAGAAAGTGGAAGTTTGAAACGCAAGTGATCCACGGGGCGCAAACCCCTACGCAGTGGAAAAATGCTACTCTTGCCCCAATCTACCAGAGTGCTGCCCACAGGTT
>CAYMHC010000101.1:0-3384 GCA_964390155.1 uncultured Nitrosopumilales archaeon | reverse complement strand
TGGGATATGATTTGGAGGGATGTGCCAGGCCACGGCGCTCCCCCCGGCTAGTCGTTTGAGTCCCTATTTTCAAATACAACGCTTGGATTTATTAATCACCAATCGAAGTCAAGATGTAAATGAGGGTTATCCCCGTCATCGACATATTGGGCGGGTCAGTTGTTCATGCTAGACGTGGTCAAAGAGAAAGATATAGGCCCATAAGGAGCCTTCTATGCAATTCGCCTAATCCCATAGATGTATCCTTAGCACTGAAATCAAATTTTGGCTTCAATGAGTTCTACATCGCAGATTTGGACAGCATCATGGGGCATGGGAACAACATTGAAACCATAAACAAGCTCTCTAGACTCAATGACACAAAGATCATGGTTGATTCAGGCATCAACGACATCAAGAAAGTAAGGGAACTTCTTCAAGCTGGGGTTGAGAAGGTTGTCATCGGAACTGAAACATTGGAAAGATTTGAAGCGTTAAGGAGCATTGTGAAATTTGCCGGACACGAGAATTCTATCGTATCTCTAGACCTAGAAAAGGAGATGATTATCTCAAAATGCGAAGAGATAGCTAGATCGAACCCCGAAGATTTTGCTAGAAGATTGGAGTCATTGGGAATCAAAGAGCTCATTGTACTAGATCTATCAAGAGTAGGCAGCGAATCGGGAGTTAACACTGAAGTAATAAGAAAGGTACTGGATTCTGTAGATATACCCATAATCGCAGGAGGAGGCATTAGAAATGTAGATGACATTCTACTACTCCGTGATCTTGAAGTCTCTGGAGTATTGATTTCTACGGCTCTTCACAACTCAAAGATAAAAAGGGAGGATTTGTCGAGATTATAGTACTTCATCCATAGTAGGTAGGGATAGGTGAGGATCTTGTTATGAATCTGTCTTGTATCTTGAAGTTCTCCATTTCCACTGTATAGTAATCACGGAACTTCTTTGCTATGTCACTTTCCATTGATTCGGTCAAATCCTTTGGTAGATTGGGCTTGACCCAATAAGTCCTTCCTTCAATAGATTTTACTATGTCTCCATCCTTCACAATGATTTCTCCATCTTTTATAGTGAAGGTTGCCTTGCCTAGGGCTTTGCGAACCTTTCTGTAATCAAGTGACGGATCCACCTCTCTTGGATTTATATCATATACAGCAACATCCGCATCTGCACCCGCTCCCAAGTGTCCTTTGTCTTTCAGGCCAAGGATTTTAGCGTGCGCTGCCCTTGTCGTAATGGCTATGTCATAGAACGAGTACTCACGGTCAATGTTATCTAAGTCGCTTCTTGATCTTGCCCGCTTAGAAATCTTACTAAGGGTTTTCTTCCTAGCTTCCTTGCTCATGAGCCAAGCAATAACCCTGGGATAATGAGTAAAAGGTCCTCCGTTCGGATGATCAGTAGTCATGAAGACCCTCCAAGGGTCTTTCGCAAGTAAAGCCAACTCCAATCCGATTGTCCACATTGTAGCATGAACGAAGTTGCTCTTCTTGTAGTGTATTGGTACAAGTCCTGCTCCTTCTTCAGATTCCACGTCAGAATTTGTCCACTTATTCTTGGTCATAGTATACAACTTGTACTCGAAGGGTCCATCGCCAGTCATGGTGGTGGTATCAGTGAAGATAACTTGACCGAGGTCTATGCTTACGTGCTTGTTGGCATTAACATACTTCATTATTTCGTGAGCCCCAGATCTCAGAGTGATCCAGTCTGAGCCAGCATACCCATTGAATTGCAGATGAGTGATATGTATTGTAGGTCTGTCTTCTCCAGCAAGGTCTTTGACACAGTCCATGGTGTCAATGGTAGTCTGATAATTGCCTGGTGTGCCTAGACCGTTTGCATGAACGTGTATTGGGTGAGGCAAGCCAAGGAGTTTGTTGACCCTACATAGACCTCTTATGATTTCTTTTGATGTAACTCCAAAGCGAGGCACAGGTTCATCTATTTCTTCAGGTCTCCCCCACAGAATATCCAAGAATTCCACATCTCCCCACTTCCAAGCTTCGACACACCCTGGGTCAACTAGCTTTATGGCGTAACCTTTAGTCGCATTTAGGGTCCAAGCTACATAAGCTGCGCATTCATCGAGTTTGTTATCCCTCAAGTACTCCATGACGAACCAGTTGTTGCCAAACATAACGAAGCAACCCTTATCGAGTATGGGTATATCCTTGAACTCATGATGACAATGCAACATCTTCAACGGAGGATTTGCAGGTTCAAATACTGTCGTGTAACCGAGTATGGCATATCTATAGCCAATGGTGAAACTCGATGGGACCGAGTATCCCACGCCCGAACGCTTCACTTCTGTCTTGGGTTCAACGTCCTTGTAGTGATCTTCAGGGCGAAGCATCCTGCCTGTATTACACTTTGGTCCTGATATGTGTGAGTGAAGATCAACTCCGCCAGGCATTACAAGCTTGTTTGATGCATCTATCAAATAGGCTTTGGATTCATCTACTTCTTCTACTATCTTATTGCCGCTTATGGCTATGTCCATGACTTCTCCATCTATGCCATTTCTTGGATCATAAACAACCCCATTCTTTATCAGCAACTCCATTCCCCATTCACCTCTTTTTCGATCTTATCCTCTCCAATATCATGCTAACTATCTCTCCATCCGAATATATTCCTGGAGGAGGATCAACGACTTTTTTGAGCGGCAGAGGAACCGTATCCATCCTGTAGGCTGACCCTTCAGCTTCTATGCCAGTAAACGAGCAAGGCATCACAACATCCGCAGCTAGAGCGGTAACGGAGAGATGGGGGTCTATGACGGCAAAGGGAATCTTGCACAAGTTTTGAGCTACACCCTTGGGGAAATGTGCTAGTGGGTCTGAACCTACTATTAGGGCAGCATCACATTCTCCCCTTCTCAGTAGATCTACGAATGACGTCTCTCCAGGGTTATACCAAGGATAGCAATGGCTAAAGTCCACTGCATAAGGATAGCCTGTTTGCCAAGCCGTTACTTCATTCATTCCAGTTACGTTATAATGCCCTCTCATTGGCATGATGAGAAACTTTGTCCACTTGTTAACATCGCGGACAAGAGAGACAGCTGCATCGATGTTTCTTTCTTTTCCTCGGCTCATAGTCAGACCCAGCCCATAGAAAAGAATTCCAAATTTACAACTTCTGATCATTTCTGCCAGTTCTTCAATCTGCTCGACCGGCAATCCTGATACACTTTCCTCCTCTATCTCATCAAATTGTAGAGCCATTCTTAATGCCGACATGAGCTCATAATCTTGACCTGGCTTGACAGGTATGTAAAGATCGGCAAGCCTAGCGCTAGAAGTCCTTCTCGCATCTATTACTACGAGCTTTCTATCCTTTCTACTCTTTCTAAATCTTCCTTCCGATAGAGCCG
>CAYMHC010000100.1:0-3433 GCA_964390155.1 uncultured Nitrosopumilales archaeon | reverse complement strand
AATTTTTTGTTATTCATCATGAAAAACCTAACCTCCCTTTAACTCTATCATCATGCACTTATCCATTATGACCTTCATCCCATCCTCTTTTGCCATCTTTGCCGCTTCTTCGTTTACTATTCCCAATTGCGTCCATATCACAAAAGGCCTACCATATTCTCTTCTTAATTGAAGGGCTTGCTCCACTATAGGTGGGACTTCTTTGGAAGGCCTGAATATATCCACTATCTCTATCAGCTTTTTTATATCATCGGGAAGATCGAGCAAACTCTTGTAGCATTTCTCCCCTAAGATTTTATCGGCAGAGGGGTTAACAGGGATAATTCTATATCCCTTCGACTTCAGATAGTCCGCTACTTTATAACTATCTTTATTAGGATCTCTTGATAGTCCTACTACTGCCACATTTCTATGATTTTTTAGTATTTCATTAATCTCGTTTTCTTCAGTCAAGGTTATAATCGCTTGGGTGATTAAAGATAAATGGGGTTCTGAGGTATTTTGGAAGCTAATAATACCTTTTCTAAGAATTGCTCCTCAGGAAGAGCTCCTGACAATTCTAAGGTATCATTTATGACTACCTTGGGAACAGAAATCACACTATACTTTTGAGCAAGATGCGGAAACTCTGTGATTTCAATAGTATCAGCCCTTATGAAATCACTCTCCATAGCCATTTGATGTGCAATCCTGGCTACTCTTGGACAATAGGGACATGTGGGAGTAACGAAGACTTGAATGTGTAACGGCTTGTTGATGGATTTCAGGAGACCCTTTACCTTACTAGATGAGCGAAATTCGCCTTTGGATATATCTACTAAATCATCAATAAAGACAGGGAACTCATATCCAGAAGGCAGCCCATAGAACCTTATACCATAATCCTTGCTACCTATCATTCCTATGGCGGGTATTTTGTCTATACCATACTCCTTTGCTTTATCAATATCTCTCATAAAATCATATACCTCAACCTTGATCTTCTTAGAGAGAGATGCCAATTCTTGTAAAAACTCTCTAGCTTCTTCACAGAACTCGCACTCTATTTCTTGAGTGAAGAAAACAAGCCTAACTTCATCTCTTAACTCCTTTTCAAAAATCTCCTTCAAAAGCTCTTTAATATGATTGTTTATAAAAGACATAAAGAGCACATCCATAATCATAGCAGTTCATTATATTTAACCTTGAATTTTAAAACGATTAATCAGCTCCAATGAGCCCTGATGATACTACTATAGCGTCTCTGAATGTATTTAAAGCTCGAAATGGCAGCCTTTGCTCCTTCTCCAGTAGATATGGCTATCTGCTTAGACGGTGTATCCGTTACATCTCCTGCTGCAAATATGCCAAGGCGGCTCGTTGAACAACTTTTATCCACTATTATCCTTCCTGCTATATCAAGCTTCACAAAATCCCTTATGAAATCTGTTCTTACCATGTATCCTAACTCTACGAAGACACCATGCAGCTTTATCTCCTTTGTCTTTTGAGACCATACATCTTGCAAGATTACAGACTCTACTTTATCCTCTCCTTTTATTTCTATCACCTGAGAATAAGGGATTAGTTCCAAATTTTCTTTGGCTTTGAGCTTCTCCATTAACTCCAAACTCCCTAGAAGTTCGCCACTTTTATAGCTCAGGTAGACCTTATCTGCTATACCAGAAAGCCTCAGTGCAGCATCTATGGCTAAATCTCCCCATCCCACAACCATGACATTCTTTTTTACAAAAAGATGCCCATCAACTATAGCGGAGTAGGACAAACCCTTTCCGAAAAACTTATTCTCTCCTGGAACTTCTAAAGATTTGGGAGTATGGCCGAAAGCCAGAATGACGGTTTTCGCCTTGTAATCTTCATTTAATGTCTTAACTATGAAGCCATCTTCTGCCTCTTTTATCCCTACCACCTCATTAAAAACGAACTCTGCCCCAGATTTGCGGGCTTGCTCTTCAAACTTCTGCATCAACTCGATACCACTGACGCTAATGAAGCCAGGGTAGTTCTCAATCTTGGACATGAGAAGGGTCTGCCCTCCCATATCTTTTGTTATCACGAGGGTTCTGAGCTTAAACCTAGCCGCATATGTGGCTGCTGTAAGACCTGCTGATGCCCCTCCAACAATTATCACATCATAGATCATGTTTAATTCATAGAATAATACAGTAAATATATGAATTTTGTAGCATGTACCTGTGAGGATAAGATTGATCGTTAAGTGCGAAGAAGAAGGCTTGATCAAAGCTTCTGAAATGGTCAAGAAGGGCAAAATAGTGGTCTATCCAACAGACACTGTATATGGCCTAGGTTGTAATCCCTATGATCCATTAGCAATAGACAGAGTGTTTAAGCTAAAATCAAGAGAGCACAAACCTCTCCCAGTCCTATGCTCTAGCATAGAAGTAGTAGAAAAGCTCATAGAACTTAGTAAGAGGGGGCAAAATCTAGCATCTAGATTCTGGCCTGGGCCTTTGACAATAGTGGCCAAGAAGAGGGACAAGACTTTGCCTCAAACCCTTACATGCGGTAGTGACAAGCTTGGAGTTAGAATCCCAGATCATGAATGCGCAAGGAAGTTGATAGAGTTATGTGGTGGAAGCTTGGTAGGAACTAGTGCTAACAAATCTGGATTAAAGTCTCCCAAAAACCCTTCCGAGGTTCTAAAGAGTTTAGGAAGAGGTTTCGACATAATGATTGATGACGGTCCAACTCCCTTAGGAGAAGAATCCACGGTAATAGATATTACAGTCGAAAATCTTCTTGTAATAAGGGAAGGTGCCTTAAAAGCATCAATCTTATTGGAACACGTCTAGGAGGCTTTTGTTGGAGTTCAACCTAATAGCTACCACTCATCGTGGTCTAGAGCATGAAGCATCCTCGGAACTCTTTGCACTATTGACTCAGATAGGCGATGAAACGCCAGATGTAGTGAGGACTAGATTGCGCGGTCTATTGATTGCCGAGACTAATCTACAACCAACTAAGGTCGTTGAAGAAATAAGAAAGATAGTAATCGAAGACCCGCTAAGGATAAGATATTTGCTAAGGCTCATTCCTATCGATGATGTTGTAGATGCAAATATTGAGAAGATAGTAGATGCGGTATCAGGCCTTGCTTTAAAAATAGAGAAGAATAATACCTTTCGTATAACTGTTGAAAAGAGGCGCACAAACCTCACAAGCTCGGATATAATTGACTCTGTTGCCAAGATAATAGATAGACCTGTAAATTTAGAGAATCCTGAATGGATAGTGCTCATAGAGATCATAGGCAGATTCACTGGTGTATCGGTAATAAAGCCTAATCATATCCTTAATGTGATCAAAGTGATAAGAGGAGGAGTTTTTTAGGCTTGTAAGATTGTTTAAATAAGATACTTATGTGCTCTGTATGCTAATTGATCATAGCTTTAATCATACTCATAATAGTATT
>CAYMHC010000099.1:0-3433 GCA_964390155.1 uncultured Nitrosopumilales archaeon | reverse complement strand
ATGGTGTTGGCGGTCATGGCTGTGGCTTCAGCTGTAGTGCTGGGCTACAGGTTCACAAAGAGGTAGCTCAACCACCCTTTTTATTCACTACTCCTCGACAAATCGATGCCAACTTGCTCAGGGATGATAGTCGAAATGATTGATGATGAATCGAATTAGAGGGGAAATGATCTGTCCCTGGCCGCAGAAGGTCCGCACCATGGTTGCTTGATGGAGATTAGAACCAACATGGACTCTAACTCCGCCCGGTCCATCGATTTAGCTTATCACAATTGAGCATAAGTAATAGAAGAGCTTCAAAGATTAGAAAAATCACAGAATAATCAGCTGAAAAACTATCTTAAGCTGACTAAGAGTTTCATATCTTGATTAACAAAAAAGGGAGGGGGATTGGCTATCATATCGCTGTAGCTTTCTTCAGTTTTTCAACGAAGTCAGGGAACATCTTATTCAATGGATGGGCTTCAGGCAATGGCATCTTATACTCGAAGTTGGCCACAGTAGCAGTCATAGCATCAATAGCTGCGCATGATGGAATTATCCAGGGAGCCGATTCTATCAATCCGTAAAGTATGAAATCCGCACCAAAAGCTAGAGTTACCACTTGGGCACTTGCTTCACAAGCCTTGGATATATCGAGACCCCATTTCTGTTTAGGCATCTTCCAAGTTGTCGTGGCATTTCCTGGAGCACCTCCAGCTGGCAATCCTAGTTCATCCTTTACTGCATAAACGGCTTTGCAACCCATACCTATGCTCGGAACATAGGTAAATAACGTCACATCCACTATTGGCATGGTAATGCCTGCCTCCTCCGCAACTTTTAGTAGACCCTTTTCCTTGTCTGTTCCTTTTAGAATCGATGTTACCCCGTTCACGCTTCTGTCCTTGACATTATAAGCCAGAACTACGGATGACTTTAGCTTTGCCGCTTTTATCGCGTCCATCTCTTCCTTCTTTGGAGGTGGCAAGGGCATTATGCTATTGTATACAATTCTATTGGACAGCCCAGCTTCGGCTATGTATTTGAGACCTGCAAGTTTCGTATCCATCCTCCAAGCATCAAATAAGAATGGAGAATCCGTAGCTTTTGCAACAAAGTCCAGGATCTTTGGAATTCCTTCGATAGATACGCAAACGACATCCAACATGGATTGTAAACCGGTATCTTCACATAACTTCTCCTGCTTATTTATCAGATCTTCTGCCGCCTTCTTGTCGAAATCGCCTTTCTTCTCATCTTTCATGATTCTATGCTTTTCGTAGAATATTGTTCCGACCATCACTCTTGGATTTACTCCTGGTTGTCCCCCAATCTTCACCTTGCCTATTTGAAAGACTTTCTGCGTGGCTTTGAACTTGAACACAGTATCGCCTCTTGTTCAAGATGATAAAAAATCACAACAATAAACTTTTTGGTTATGGTTCGTGAACTCATTAGAGATAAGATTTCAGGATCCTACATACTTCGTTACGAATTTCTCAAGGCTTTTCTCTCCGACAGCACCTATTACCATATCGATAGGTTTGCCCTTGATGAATATCATGAAAACTGGTATGGAGAATACTTGGTATCGACTTGCTATGATAGAATAATCGTCAACATTTAGTCTGCCGAAGATCATCTTGTCACCGTATTTTTCTGCCAACTTCTCAAAAGCAGGGATCATGATTCGGCATGGGCCGCACCATTCCGCCCAAAAATCTACGATTACAGGTATGTCCGAGTTTATAGTTCTGTCAAAGTTATCTGATGTGAGATTCAAAGGCTTTTTGGTTTCCATCTTCGTCTCCCTACCTCTCTCCTTTAGAGATTTAGCCTTTTCTTCTAGAATCCTTTCGAGTTCCGCATCGCTCATAATAATTACTAGGGTGGGAGATATCTATTTGAGGATTATAAGTCTAGCAGGAAACGAAGGATGACAGCTTTTTGATCCTGTAATATATCCATCATGTGATAAGTTACGGCCTTGACTTCGGTCTTGGGCTTGTGCTTGCTAATGTCCAAATCTTCACCTCTGGCTACGGCTTCTAACTCATAAGCCCCTTCCTTCTTTCTTATCTTCACCTTAAAAGATGAGTAAACTTTTCCTTCTGATGTAACCTTTATGAGTAAATCTTCCAGCCAATTGTACAAAAGGTTCTTTAAATCCCAGCCACTTGACTTCATGTTTTCCTCGGTCTTTTCATCGACTTTTTCTATATGAATCATCGTATCTATTAAGGCCATCCCCGCGCTCTCAAAGGCTTCCTCCAAATTCTTACCGTGAGCCTCTATGAATGCGTCTACCACGTGTTCAAGGAAGGCATAGTTCTTCTTCCTAGGCATGATCATCAACACACTATTGATTGTAAGATTGATTGAATTCTATTCCAAAACTATTTGTGGTCCCTCGACTTGATCGTATTCTATTCTCTTCACACAACAGCTGACCTACATTTAGAGCTTCAATGTAGACTTCAATCCTTTGTAGCGATTTCGAATAGTGACCTCTGTTACCCCTGCTGCTTCAGCAATATCCTTTTGAGTCTTGTTTTCTCCTTCTAGTACACAAGCAACATACAAAGCTGCTGCGGCTAGGCCCATAGGGTCCTTGCCAGCTGATATCTTTGACTCCTCTGCTTTCTTAAGTATTTCCAACGCTCTTCTCTTTGTCTTCTCTGTGAGTTTTGCTTTGCTTGCAATCCTGGATATACATTTTACAGGGTCTAGTACAGGCATCTTCATCTCCATTTCTCTGAGAAGCAAGCGATAGCATCTAGCTATGTCCTTCTTTCTAATATTGCTCACAGCACTTACGTCTTTAAGTGTTCTGGGGGTTTCGGTGTCACGGCAAGCTGCATATAAAGCTGCAGCGATTAAAGCCGATATGGACCTTCCTCTTACTAATCCTCGCTCTAGTGCCTTGCGATATATGTAAGCAGACCTCTCTATGACTGCATCGCCTACATTGAGCTTGTCGGCGAGCCTATCTAGTTCACTGAATGCCTGTCTCAAGTTCCTATCTACTGGTTCATGAACCTGACTTCTGCTATCCCATGTACGGAGGCGTTCTATAGTAGCTCTCATAGAGGCTGAGAGTGACTTTCCTGAAGCGTCTATATCTTTGGAACCTATGACTGTCGCTAAACCCATGTCATGCATAGCAAGTGATGAAGGTATCCCTGTTCGGCTCCTATCCTCCTTTTCCTCTTTTGAAAAGGCACGCCACTCAGGACCGACTTCTTCTATCTTTTCTTTCACTACGAACCCGCAATTGCTACAGAATAATTCGCCACTTGAAGTATCCAGAACCATGGGCCCCTTTCCACACTTGGGGCACTTATCCGTTAATCTTTGTAGCCTATGGAGATCAGATGCTTTCTTCTCGGGAACCAAAAAATCACCAGAAGATATATATTTAAGTGCAAAATCTCATATATAAGCTTTACGC
>CAYMHC010000098.1:0-3490 GCA_964390155.1 uncultured Nitrosopumilales archaeon | reverse complement strand
CCCAGGAATGATGGCCGTACATGGAGCCGTAGCGAAAAGCCTCATAGATGCCTTCACTAAAATAAGAGAGACGCGTAGCCTACTACGCTACTATAGTCTCCAGTTATGTCTCCACTAGTTGCATATTGAAGAAGCCTTCCCTTTTTTGCATTCAGCTCCTTGGCCGCTGCAATTATTGTTGCTACGGGTCCGTATCCACACATGGTTACGTCTAGATTTCGAATAGTATCATAAAGTAGAGGCACATCCATTTGTAACATAGCTTTGATAGCTTCTGAATCCTTTTTTGAAGCAATCCCTTGTGGCTCATAATGAGTAAAATCCGAGGAGGCTATGAGCAAGCATTTTTTGTCTTTTACACAGTCTGCTATGGCTTGGCCAACATCTGTTGCTGTGATCATATCCTGAAGCATCATGCTTATTGGCAATATCTTGAACTTATCGCCATATATGCTTTGGAGAAATGGAATCTGAACCTCGATAGAATGCTCGCTTCTATGGGCCGAATCGTCAAAGTCAACTATGCCGGATGATTCTACCAAACGCTTTGCCAAGTCGCTGTCGACTTCAACCTTTCCTAAAGGCGTCTCCCATGCACCTTGTCTAACGGTAGCTAAACCACTGCCAATACCATGATGGTTGGGTCCTGCAATCACCACTAACTCTACACCCTTCAAATAGGAGCAAGCGTAGTATCCATGGGCAGCTACTGGACCTGAGTACATATAGCCCGCATGTGGTGAAACAAGAGCAATTCTCTCATTAATAGCTTCGTTCGACGGAGGCTTCTTTCTTGGACCTATTCTATGAAGGAAGGATTCTTCGATGCTTAGCGTTAATTCATTAGCATCGAGTGGATAGAAGATGCCCGCTACGGCCGGGCGTCTTATCTTCACTTCGAGCTCTCCTCTATGACCTTTGTTTCAAAGTCCTCTATCGAATACTTCAATTGCTTGTCGGCAGGCAAAGCTCCTGAGTGGACCAGAACCCCTCTAGCTAACAACCAGAAGATAGTAGCCAAAGCTCTTCTACCCCTATTGTTGCCTGGGATTATCAGATCTACGTTAGAGGTAACGTTATCCGTATCGCATATGGCGATCACAGGCACTCCTACCTTCGATGCTTCATCTATAGCTCTAGCATCCATAACTGGGTCTACGGCTACCACAAGCTCTGGGTCTATGTGCTCAGGGTAGAGAGGATTTGTGAATGTGCCCGGCATGAACCTTCCTGTTATAGGTTTTGCTCCAGTCAATGAGCAGAACATCTCAACAGGAGTTTTGCCATACTCTCTTGCGCAGCATACGACGACTCTCTTTATATCTGACCTTGCTATGAACTTCGTAGCGATGTCTATTCTCGGAAGGATTTTATCGAGGTCTATTATGTGCAGGCCGTCGGGCCTAGTTCTACTTATATACCGTTCCATATCTTTGGTCTTGACCAGAGTGCCAACCCTTATGCCTGTAGCCAAAATAGTTTTCTCGGATAATTGAGCCACTACTACCTTCTCAGACGATCCGCTTTCATCCTTCTCCTCTTCAGTTCTTCTTCGCAACAAATTCATCCCTCCAGTTTAGCCATATTACATCCGCCCAACTCTTCATCTATCCTTAGAAGCTCATTAAGCTTTGATAAACGTTCCCCTCCCACTACGCCAGACTTTATCATATTGGACTGAGTAGCCATGGCTATATGGGCTAAATGGGCATCTGAAGTATCGCCCGATCTATGAGAAGTTATCAGAGCATAACCATGCTTCTTTGCGTTGTCAGCGAAATCTAGAGCGTCACCCAAAGTCCCTGCTTGATTTACCTTCAGTATAGCAGCATTACCAGCTTTCATTTTAACGGCCTTCAATAGGCGTGATGTACTAGTTACGAAGATATCGTCGCCTACAATGTAGGCTTTGCTTAGCTTCTTTGTCAGTTTAGCGAATTCGTCATAGGCTTCTTCATGAAAGGGGTCTTCCAGATATAAGAGATGATACTTTTTAGCCAATTCTATAACAAAATCCAGTTGTTCTCCCTGGGATCTTTTTACTCCCGATCTTTCATAAACGTAGGCCTTTGCACTCTGATCCCAAAGCGAAGAGGAAGCAAAATCGACCCCCAATCTTATATCAATGCCTAGAGCATCAGAAACTGTCTTTGATGATGACCACACAAGTTCAAAGGCTTCTTCATCTTTTAAGCGGGGAGCCCAGCCTCCCTCATCTCCCTTGCCTCCAGTAAAGTATGGATCTTTCTTTTCGATCTGCTTCCTTACCTCTCTATGCACACTTATGTTAGCCTTCAAGCTTTCTTTTATGCTCTTTGCACCCGTTGGGCAGACTAGGAACTCTTGAATATCGGGTGCGCCATGACCCGCATGCTTTCCTCCGCATAGTACATTACCCATGGGATATGGCATGAGACGTGGTCCCTTTGGTAAAAGGCTTCTGTATAGCGGCATTCCCTTTGTTTTCGAAAAAGCCTCGGCTGTTGCCACGCTTATAGCATAGGCCATCGATCCACCTATTCGACCGAAGTTTCCTGTACCATCTATCTCTCTAAGCAATTGACCTAAAGATCGAGGGTTAGAAGCGTCGAACCCAATTAGCTTCGATGAATATTCAGATAGCAGTCCTAAAGTGGCTTCGACACTCTTGGGATTGAAGCTAACTGCCTCATACTTGCCGGCGCTGGCTCCTCTTGGAGCACAAGCTCTTCCAATGAAGCCATCAACATCTACATCAACCTCTATAGAAACGTCCCCTCTACTATCATAGCAAATCCTTGCCTTGATAGATTCTATCACGGCTGTTTCCATATTTGCACCTCAGAACTGCTCTGACTCGTACTCAGCATGCTTCTCAGCGAGAACTTCGTGATAGGGCAGGATGCTATCTATTATATTTACATTTGACAAGAAAATTCTTCTGCAACAGTATCTCTTTACCCCCATTTTATCCAAAACTTTACCAGGCTCCTCTCCTTCTTTTACCTTCTTGACAAATTCTTCATATTTGTCTCCTACTAGCGCACCACACGTGAAACATCTGACAGGTATCAGCATAGAAATAATCTCCTTCTAATCCCTCTTAATACCGGAAAAATCCCCGACTAATAAGCCTTCCAGCCGAAGGGGCAGGCCAAGAAGCCCCAGCACCTTCTTTTTCCATTCGCTAGTCCTCTCCTCTCATGGTTCAAGGCTCCGTTCAAGGATCCGTTTGTCATTAAATAGTCTATGATTCGTTTTCATTCTGGGAAATTACGTTTACCATCCCGATTAACGTTAAGATGATTAACAGATCTATGAAGAGCCCCCAAGCTCAAGCCTTTATTAAGCTATTAACCAATAGTTTGTGTAGGTGTTTTGATATGCCTGCTTTCCCTCCTCCACCAGACTACAACAAAGAGCGTTTTGAGAAGCTTCAAGCAGAAATCTTGAGGCTACAAAGAGAAAATAAAAGATGGCGTATTATCAGCGGAGCTTTGGCTTTACTATC
>CAYMHC010000097.1:0-3534 GCA_964390155.1 uncultured Nitrosopumilales archaeon | reverse complement strand
TCGGGATCTGAACGTTCTCTAAAGCTGTTAACAAGGGCACTAAATTGAAGAATTGGAAGATAAAACCAATCTTTTCACGTCTTATGCGGGCTAGCTCTCCTTCATTCATACGGGCGATGTTTATTCCATCTACAATGACTTGACCGTCTGTTGGACGATCAAGTCCACCAATAACATTCAGGAGAGTAGTCTTGCCACAGCCAGACGGACCCATAATAGACACAAATTCTCCTTTCTCTATAGTTAGGTTGGCGTCATTCAGAGCGTTAATCCTTATGCCACCACCAAGATCGTAAGTCTTAGTCACGTTCCGAAGTTCGACTAGATTATTCATATCTCAAAGCCTCCACGGGTCTTACCTTTGCCGCTTTCCAAGATGGATAAAAGCCTGCCATAATCCCAACAATTAATGCTGCCACCATCCCTAATGCCAAGATTTGTGGAGATATCAACAAAGGAACTATTATATTCAGCCCAAGAATTCCTACAAACCATTGTGCAAGATAAACGCCAGCAAGTCCAAATATACAGCCAAAAACTCCTCCTATGATGCTGATAAGCAAAGCCTCTGAAAGGAAGATGAGTAGGACGTTTCGTCTTTCGCCTCCAACAGCTTTCAGCATCCCTATCTCTCTCCTCCTTTCGTGAATAGACATCATGACCGTGTTCATTATCCCTAAAGCACCTACTCCAAGGCTAATAGAAGCTAAGCCAAAAAGAACTCCATCTACAGTATCCATGATCTGATTCACGTTTCGCATTATCTCTTCTTGTGTTAATATATTGGCGTCAGGAAACATCTGCTTAAGAGTAGTTTCAACCTGCTCTCCTTGACTAGGGTCGTCAAGCCTTACTAATATCTCAGAGACGTATCCGTCTTTATCAAAGAAATCTTGAGCTGCATCTAAGGTTATGAAAACACCCATGTTTACGAATTGTCCGAAACCCATCAAAGGGCGCAAAATCCCAACTATTATGAAAGTCTTCCCAACTCCTCCTGCTTGAGTGCTCAAGGTCAATACATCATCGACTTTCAAGCCTAAGTTTGATGCTGTTGAGGTATCTATGACTACAGCGTCATCGTCTCCTGAGTTTAGTTTCCTTCCATCTTCAAGGGTTAGCTGATATACTTCATTCGCCTGTGCCGGATCGATGCCCACCACTGCATATGGTTCATTACCAATGTAAACTAAGGATGATATGATAGGTATGGAGTTGTTTACCCCTGATACTTGTGATACATAAGATTGAACGTGTTCAGGGATGTCTATGCCTAAAGTGCCGCTGTTAATTACGATGCCTGCTCCAAGCATCTCATCAAGAGTTGTCTGAACTTGGTTTCTCATTCCATAGCCCAAAGTCATCAAGGAAACAACAGCTGAAATGCCTATTATGATGCCCAATATAGTTAGGGCTGATCGAAACTTCCTACGACCGATGCTTCGCCTTGCCATTGTAAAAGCGAACCTGACCGTCCTGAACATTCTCTCACCTTTATTATGTTGCGCCTTATAATATAAGTTTACTATATATAGCAAACTTATATATCTGTTGTTATATTAGGGTGCTTGGAAATGGTTCTCAAATCAGAAGACATAGTATTTATCTGGAAAAAGCAGATGCAAAAGGGTTACTTGAAACTTGCGGTGCTATTTGCGTTAACGAGAGGACCTTTACATGGATATAAGATGATGAAGCGCATAAAGGAGTTAACATTGGGTGTAATAACGCCTACAGCGGGGGGGCTTTATCCCGCCCTTAAAGAACTAGAGAAAGAAGAGCTCATAAAAGGGGAGTGGAGGACTGGGGAGAGGAAGAAGGTTTACCAGACAACCGATAAGGGTAAAGATGTGTTTAAGAAAGCGGTAGAAAAACATTTTGAGTTGGCTTCATTCACTAGAAACTGGATATTAAGGGAGCTAGGAGAACTCAAAATTATTGAAGAAGCAGAGCAACCTTTAGAGGCTATGTCAGCCATTAGAATTCTACTCTTGGATGAAAAAGCTTCGGCCAAGGAAAGGATAGAAGCATTAAAGATGCTTAAATCAGAGTTTCAGCACTTGGCAATTTTATTTAAAAAGATGGCAAGTAACATAGATGATCGAATAGAGGAGTTAAAATCTGGTAAGCAAATTATCAATGATAGTATTCGCTAAAAACTCAGTTTGAACAAAGGTGATCGTTAACCGATAGCTACTAGCTCACTTCAAAACGTATAAAGATTTTCAAGTATTTCTTTTATTCTCCTAATGTCTTTGTATATAGTATATTTCAAACTCACATTATAAAGGGCTGCTGCAGGATGATAGGTGTAGAAGTATACGCAACTGTCCTTTTCTATAGTTTTGCCTCTTACTTTGCCAATGGATGCTTTCTTGAAAAAGGTTCTTGAGGCTATGTTTCCCAAAAGACATATTATTTTAGGCTTCATAGCGTCTATCTGCCTTCTTAATCAAGGGTTGCAAGCCTTTATCTCTTCCAAAGCTGGAATTTTATTGTCAGGAGGTCTGCACTTGATTACACTCGTTATCAATAAATCCTTTCTATTAAGATTTGCAACCTTCAAAGCGTCATCAAGAGTCTTCCCTGCTCTACCTACGAAGGGTCTTCCTTGATCATCTTCCTCTACTCCCGGAGCTTCCCCAATCAAAATCAATTTTGCCTTGCTTGAACCCTCACCTGGAACAGCGTTCTTTTTACTCTTATGCAAAGGACAGATCTTACATATTTTAACCTCTTCCTCTATCTTATCAATTGATGGATCTGGCTTCAAGACTTTCACATCTAAATTGGATAGGCCTAACATGTAAAGCTGAAGAGAAGTCGCGTCAGAACTAGGTTAAAGATTATATCGAAGCCTGAGCCAATACAATTTTTGCTAAACTGCCCTCAAGAATTCTATCGGCTTAATACGCAACCTAGGTCTGCTGACTTCACCGCTTGAGAGTACCTTAAAAGATAGCCAGATTTGACTTTAGGCTCGGGAGGTTTCCATTGTTTTAATCGATGGTCGATTTCTTCTTTTGAAAGTTTTACTTTAAGAAGGCGTTTTGGTATGTCTATCTCAACGATATCCCCGTTCTTTAAAACTGCTATAGGTCCGCCTTCAAAAGCCTCAGGAGATACGTGTCCTATGCAAGGTCCTCTTGTCCCCCCCGAAAATCTACCATCGGTTATCAGTGCAACCGAATTGCTTAAACCCATGCCTACTATTGCTGATGTGGGAGAGAGCATCTCTCTCATGCCTGGTCCACCCTTAGGTCCTTCGTAACGAATGACTATAGCTCTACCGTTTTCTATTGTCCCATCAAAGATGGCCTTTATGCAGCTTTCTTCAGAGTCGAAGATTATCGCTGACCCATTAAAGTTGAGGTTTTCCTTTGATATGGCTGCCGTCTTTATCACCGCCCCCCTAGGAGCAAGATTGCCCCTCAAAATCGCTATTCCTCCTTCTTGGTGTACGGGTCTATCTACGGGGTGAATCACTTTGTCGTCCAAGACTTTTGCATTCTCTATATTATCCCTAATGATATT
>CAYMHC010000096.1:0-3536 GCA_964390155.1 uncultured Nitrosopumilales archaeon | reverse complement strand
CAGCAGAATAGAGAACGAATTTTCCATCCCGATAGTAGGGTCAAGAAATCTGTTGAAGATAGAGAACAGAGGAGAAGTTGAGAGAGACTACTATTGGTTTGCGGAGAAGGCAGGGATTCCATACCCTAAATCTTATGATTTTGATGCTCATCGAAGGGGGATAAGGTTCAAAGAATATGTCGATGAGCCCATGGTCTTGAAATGTGAGCATGCAAAGAGAGAGCTTGAGAGAGCCTTCATCTTCGCTTCCGACTCGAACGATCTCGAAGAAAAAGCAGAAGCAGAGATGGAGCTTGGTAATCTGAGCGAAGATGGATTAAAAAGAGCGAGAATAGAGCAGATAGTGTTGGGTCCTCATGCCAACTTTAACTTTTTCTATTCCCCAATAGATGCGGAGGAGGAATGGGGAGATTTGGATGATTTTTACGCTGGGCTTTACAAGATGGATTTGGACAAAGCGAGATTATGCCTAGCGAATGAATTCCTTTCCATAGATGAGAGGAGAGAGAGCATATTGGATGGTTTGAAGAGATTGCCCATAGATGTTCAACAGAAGATCGAGAAAGTCCCTTCTTTCGAAGTTACGTGCCATGTCGCCATGAGCCTAAGAGAATCCCTTTTAAAAGATATCCATAAAGTTGCCAACGCCTTCCTCTTGGCAATGAAAGATTATGAACCTCCGGGAATGATCGGAGCATGGTGCCTTCAAACGCTGATAACTTGGGGGAAGGTCCCAGGAAAGGCTGTGGAGTATGGTTTGTATGACGTTCCTGCTGGAAAGGATGTTTATGCCCATATCCCAGTAACTCAAGACGTTGCAACAAGGCACGGCGGGGGGACTAATGTGCACATGGGAGTAGGCTCCCAGTACGCAAATGCGAAATATAATAGGAGAATGAGCACTGGGGATAGAATAGCCTTAGAGATAATGAGGGCTTTGAATTTAAAGAAGCTTGATAAGATAGTTACCTAAGTCGCTTTCGAGAAAAAACTAATGAATCTATTGCCTCATTAACTTCTTTTCCCTTACTTCAAGAAGCCTTCTTGCTATCTTCTTAAATTCCAATTTGTTAACTTGCTCAACCTTCTTGACCATACCCTTTGGAAAAGCCTCAATTCCTTTAAATGCCCCTGCCATCGCTCCTGCTATGGATGCAATCGTGTCAGAGTCTCCTCCAATGTTAGTTGCTAATGTTATGGCTTCCATGGGCTCACCATCTGCAGCAAAGAAGACTCCAAAGGCAGTAGGTATTGCCTCATTGGATTCTATGCCCGCTCCAACATAGTTGTAAAGACAATCTATGATGTCATCAAAATTCTTTGCTTGATTGACTAGCTTTATCGCTAATTCGATCCTCTTATCGACTGGAGCTGCTGGATAAAGAATTCCAAATCTAGAGCCGAGCTTTGCACCTCTTATGCCAGCTTCGATTATATCATTAACTTCACATTTTCCTGCAACAGCCTTTGAAATAGCACAAGCTACCGATGAAGCGGCAGAGATGGCCACATCGGTATTATGAGTTAAAATACACGCCTTTGCAACATCTTCTACAACCTTTTCCAAATCAAACCCCGTATTCAAAATCCCTACAGGAGAGATTCTCATAGATGCGCCGTCCGTAGTTCCAGTTCCAACAATATTCTGAATCCTTGCCCCTTTAGCTATCTTCTCCAAAGTTCTTTTCGTGCTTGGTCCAAGCATTTTATCTTTTAAACTGCCTAATCCCTCGCTCCATTTCAGTAATCTTTTGGCAAACCCTTCCTTTGATACGAATCCTTCTTCTAATATAACATCAACCAAGATGAGCGTTATCTGAGTATCGTCTGTAACCTGACCTGCCCTTAACCCGTCATGTATTATATGTCCATTAGGCGCGTCTATGAAACTCGTGACTTTGCCAAACCTCTCACGTATCTGTTCTGGGGAGAAACTGGAGGTAGGCATCCCCATAGCATCCCCAATAGCTACGCCTGCCAAGCATCCCATAGTCTTTGATAGCATTAAATCAAAATCTGCCGCCATCTATAGCCCACTCCAAGACCTATCACGTTCAGATATAAAAAAGCAAGAAAAGAGAGAAATAGAAAAGTGTAATTGAAACTACAATCACAACATATAAAATTCTAACTCTTCATTAATTGAGTTGGTATTGGCTTGAGCAGCCCTATAAACGTAAGACTTCCAAAGAAGCTTATAAAAGACATAGATGGATTTGCAAAAGAGTATGAGCTGAATAGGTCAGAGATAATTCGCCAAGCCTTGACCTTTTACTTGACTATGCTTAGGAACATTGGAAACATAGTTCGCCCGACCATCTTCAAAATAAATCCTTCACAAGTTATATTGATGAAGAGGGGGGACGTGACCTTCATGAAGCTACCGACAGGCTTGATTCTGAGTCTGAGCTACACATCCTCTGGTGGTATCGGCCCAAAGTCCTTGGATAAGGTCAAAGTGGACGGTTTCACTCTTGGTAGGTTCATGACCAGAGTAGCGTTAATGGATACCATGGCTGTAAACTCGTGGCCAAAGCTGATAATAGCTACACTGAGCGTAGAGATGAGCCCTACTGGCTTGGACATATTAAAAGGCGTGAAGAGCGAGGCGAAAAAGATAGGGTTAGACCCAGATCAATCGATAAGCATGAATACAGAGGAGAACATAAGCACGGATCAGACAGGTCTAGGAGTCACTGCTGCAGGATTGGTCCATGAAGATGAATTAAGAATAGGGAGAACCCAGCCAAATGATGCCCTTGTAATAATAGGAGAGCCAAAGGTTGGAGATGAAGTCGTTCAAGCTGAAAAAGAGGGAAAGATAGCCGACCTTCAAGATCTGGTCAGAATGGTTCAGTTAGAATTCATCCACGATGTAATTCCAGTGGATACTCAAGGAATTGCCTATGAGGCAAGGATGATAGCCCATATGGTTGGACGTCAAATCGAGTTTTATAACAATATTAAGATGGACTTGGAGAAGCCCGCTGGTCCAGCTACAGCTATTCTAGTAACTATGGATGAAGCGCATATAGAGAGATTGAGATGGACGATTAGAAAGCCTGTGACAATTATTGGAAGAGTTTTATGAAATCAGTAAGCTATAGGCATTTCTTCTCGCCTATACATCGCGACCGAAAAGGAGTTTACAGATTGAGGATTCAAAGGCCTGAACATTTGAGAGACTATTTATTGAAAAAGGAGACTTTATGCACCTATGGAAGAAGTGTGCGATGATTTAGATAGGATGGAAGAGGCGTTAAAAGCAATAAAACCATACAAGCTTTACAGGAAAAGAAAACGAGATCGGCCAACATAAATCTTCTAATACTCTATGCCCAATCTTGCCTTTAGACCCTTTGAATAGGGATGCTTGATCTTTTCGATCTCTGAGACATAATCAGCATATTCATAAGCTTCCTCTGGGGCATGTCTTCCCGTCAAAACTAATTCTATATGCTCAGGTTTGTTCTTTATCAAGCTTATAATTTCGGATAAATCTATCAATTTATGGTGAAAGGCTACCCATATCTCAT
>CAYMHC010000095.1:0-3546 GCA_964390155.1 uncultured Nitrosopumilales archaeon | reverse complement strand
GGATTGTTACTTACGTTTATTATGGGCACACGCACATTCGTTTCCTTAATCAATATGTGATTAATGAACTTAGGCATGGGTGCAAATTCTACGCTAGACCAATGCACTTTGCTTTGCAGTTGTTCATTTACAACTTCGGGTGTCGGAGGCATGAAATTATGGATGAACGCAATACCTTCTGCCCACAACAGATTGCGACCAATGCCTCCAGGAGGCGTACCCAGACTGCGAAGATTCACCAAATCTTCGAGCGAGTGTTGTATGAGCTCATGAATTATGACTTCCTCATATGGAGCAAAGGTAACCTTTACCACTCCCTCACCTGCAAAAGCAAAATATTGGTAGAAGTATTAAATCGATTCTATCTTTGAGCATCAAGGATATTGATGACATTCTTTGACAAGACAATCTTGATTTCTCGGGAGGATATGAGCTTGTGCACTCAACCTCTTTACTTGTCTAAATTCTTATTGAAAGCTGAAAGAAATGGATTGTACAAAACATTGAATGACCATGGCATTAGGACTGTGATCGCTTCATTGGACTTCAATAATTTGTGGGGCGTCCCAAGCCAAGGAACTTTGGCAGAGCTTGGGTGGGGCAAATTGGTCAAATTGCAGGCAAGTTCCTCCCACTCCCGTCATCGGAGACGCCTATCCACGACCCTTAATCCTTCTCTATAGTGGCTTTATAAATGAAACCCAATGCTCTCTTGTGTCAGGAAGCAAAGATTTTTATGCTGTTATGTGTACGAATAATAGGGAAAAATTGAGGACAAAACATATTGATGCTCTTACTATCAAGCCGGGCCCCACAGAAAGTGGAATACCTGCACCTCGACCTGAACCTCAGCCGGTCGGAGGAGAATTATTACCTACAGATATCTTACCTGCCTTCTTATCACAGTATTGGCTTCTCGTAATACTCCTCCTGATTCCCTTGAGCTTCCTGTTGTACAAGAAAAGAAGCAGCATATTCCCTTGGGTTCTTAGGTTGCTGACGCGTTAACTCCCCACTTTTTTCTTATTCGCAGATCTTATCTAATCACGCGTTGAGAATGGCTTTGATTAATGTCTCACAAACAATGTTAGACTTCACTTCGGTGGCAGATGAAGTTCTCAGATTTTGAGAGAATTAGGAGACATTATGTTGATTCAAAGGATCTATGGTAAAAAAGCTCATAGTATTAATAGGTTTAATCTGATAGTATAAAGTGAAAATGAGCACCTATTTTGATGTTTCTAAGTATCTTGATGTAACATTAGATGAGGTCTTTATGAGCGAGGAGCCAGAGCTAAGGCCGACTATATCCTTCCAGATTGTTCTCCATAATAGATCAGACAAATTGGTAGAATCGGATAGTATGAAATACGCGGTTCACTTCAATCTACCAAAGGAAGCTGGGGGTTCTGAATTCAAGGTCATAAACCGTGGGTCGATTCTCACAAAGTTTTTGATAGACGGTGAATCAAGCCTTCCTATTACCCTAGAGGTCGATATTCCTCACTTGAGGGTGCTTTATCTGAGTGAAGCTATCAAAGCTTCGATTGAAGGCAAGCTTGAAGTCTATGCTTTCTTTACCCAAATTCCAGTGCCATACCTGCCCCCTTTTTCTAGTGATTACATCGTAGCGCATGAATACTTCCCAGACTTCCCCATCAATGGTCTAGTATGCAGATTCATTGAATTTAGGATTCCCCTAGAGGAATGGAAAGTTTTTGCGGAAAGGGTAAGGAAATTCTTCTTAGGCCTTAGGTAGATACAAATAGAGCGGCAGACAACAAAGAATTCAACAGAATCTTCACCGTCTTGAAAACTCGGGAATCGTTAAAATAAAGCCATAAAGAATAGCACTATCAGAGAATGAGTCTAATTACTTTCTATTCTGAGCATAAGAAGATATTCGGCAATCTTCATCTATCAAATGAGAAAGCTCCATGCATCATTTGCCTACATGGCTTGGAAAGTAGCAAAGACACCAATAAATGGCTGACTTTTGCATCTAGGCTTTACGATAACGGCTTTTCATGCCTAAGATTCAGTTTCAGAGGTTGCGGAGAAGGATTCGAGAAAAGCGAAGGCAAGTTTGAAGACGTCAGCTTGACGGCAAGAATAGAGGACTATCGATCAGCACTAGATTTCCTTGAGAATTCAGGCAAGGTCGATATGAATAAGCTTGGCGTAGTCGGAAGCAGTTTTGGTGGGATGGTAGCTTTGGCAGCCGGAGAAAAGAGGGCTAAGGCAATAGTAGTTCTGGCTTCTCCCTATAAAATCCCTCGCTACGACAAACCTCTCATTCCTAAAGAAAGAAATGACTACTATGTTCTACCTTCGGGTAGAACGTTCAAGAAAACCTTCTATGAAGATTTGAGAAAATATGATTTGCTTGAGACCGTTAAAGGATCTCCACCTCTCTTGATAGTTCATGGTGACTCAGACGGGATAGTCCCGCTAGAACATGCGTACAAATTGTTTAATTCTTCATCAGAACCCAAGAGGCTTGTAATAATTGAGGGGGCAGACCACATCTTTTCTCAACCCGAACATTTGAATAAGGTGATCGATCTCAGCATAAAGTGGTTCAGAAAGTATCTTCGCGAGGTTGACGAATCCTAGAAGGTTGACGCGGAAAAGGGACACATCAACGGAAATATCATTCGGAAAATGTTAAATATCTTCCACGCTAGTTGTCTTTGAGATGCCTAGGGGAAAAAGGCCCACCGCAGTGAAGATAATGTTGGTCATTTTAGTTATTGGCAGCGTACTGCCACTAGTGGCTGGAACAATGATTCTAGCTGGTGGGATGGACTTATCCCTATACTTTGTTGAGGCATCGCTTCTCTGGGGGTTTGCCGCTTATTATGTCTTGGCAGGTCTAGTAGGCCTTGTATTGGCTTGGGGGCTTTGGAGAAGTTATGGTTGGGCCTGGACCATAACCCTCATTGTATCGATCATAGGTATCATAATCGGAGTTGTCACCCTCCCAACTGGGATCGCAAGCATCGTGATAGACGGCATAGTCGCATACTTGCTAGTGCGACGCGACACGAGGATGTTCTACGGCAAGTGAACTCTACCTCCGTACTGATATAATACCTGCCGTAACTAATCTGTACAACTTGGGTTTGGAAATGATTGGGCTCCGTTATGATATATGGATCCAAGATGTTTTTGCCTCCAAAAGGCACGAATCAAGTTTTGATGTCTGGAATGTTCGGAAAGCTTTGAGCGTTGAAGTTTTCACACATATTTTCCACGCTAGCATATCCTTCTCCATTCAACATAATATGGAAATGCTTAAGGATGAGTCGTAGGCACTGATGCAAGGGGTCAAGGAATGTCGAAATTTGAGGAGTATTCCGAAAAGATAGGCAAAACACTGGGTTTGGAATTGGAGCCTATTGCGGTAAAGTTTTCAGATAGCCCTGATGAAAGAGGGGAGGGTAGAAAGATTAGAGTTTGTGAAGCCTTTGATGTTGTCAGACGTGAAGATGTGATCATCAATTTCTCTAAGGCGAATTGCGTTTGTCCCGGTGGTAGACACTT
>CAYMHC010000094.1:0-3573 GCA_964390155.1 uncultured Nitrosopumilales archaeon | reverse complement strand
TTGTATATGACTCCAATAGGGATTCTATCGCCCCATTCAAGAGCCTTCTGGAAGGCAATTTGCGTATTTGTAGGATCGTAATTCATTTCTTCTAGCTTGTAAACTCTCTTTCTATACCAGTCCCATGTGTTCAAGCGGTTAAAGGTCACGCATGGTTGTAAGACATCTATCAAAGCGAAGCCTCTATGCTGTATAGCCTTCTTCATCAATTCGACTAAATGGTCGAGTTCTCCAGCAAATCCTCTACTTACAAAGGTCCCTCCAAGAGATATGGCTAGAGCTATCGGGTTTATGGGTTGGGATATAACACCTTCAGGAGTTGTCTTAGTTATGAAGCCTCTGTCGCTGGTTGGAGAAGCCTGTCCTTTAGTAAGCCCATAGACTTGGTTGTCATGAACTATGTAGGTTATGTTTATATTCCTTAACACGGCATGCATAAAATGATTGCCTCCTTCTCCATAACCATCTCCGTCTCCTCCAACGGCTATTACCTTTAGTTCATGATTGGCTATCTTCGCACCTATGGCCTCGGGAACGTCTCTTCCATGAAGAGCGTTAAGGGTGTTGCACTTCATATAGTGAGGGAGCTTGCCGGCTTGGCCTATTCCAGATACAATAAGCACTTGGTATGGCTCGAAATTCAGCTCAACCAAAGCCTTCTTTAAAGCTAGTAGGATGGAGAAATTGCCACAGCCTGGACACCAAGCGGTGAGTCCTCTCTCATAATCCTTTAGAGTTACCATCAGCTTTTCACCTTGCTCCTTACTTCTCTTACTATGTGCATCGGCGAAAATGGGCGGCCATCAAACTTCAGAATCTTCGAAGTTACGTCTTTGCCTGTTTCAGATTTTATCAAATAGGCCAATTGCCCAATCGCATTGTTTTCTATGACGAAGCTCTTCTCAGCCTTATCTAAGGTTGATGACACGGTATCTCTTGGAAAGGGCCAGACTACGTTCAAGTGCAGCATATTGGCATCTATTCCTTCTTTTCTCAAAATGTCCACAGCTTCTCTTATGGCCCCATAGTTTGAACCCCAGCCTATGAGGGTTATCTTTGCATCTATAGATCCATAGATTTCAGGTGGCTCCATCTCCAATTCTTTTTTTACTCCTTCAAATTTTCTTAGCCTTTTCAGAACCATCTTCGTCCTAGTTTCTGCATCTTCGATGACGTGGCCTTCTTCATTATGCTCATCAGCATCTGTAACGACCAGGCATCCTGGAGTCCCAGGAATGGCCCTTGGCGAAACTCCAGATTCAGTGAACTTGTGCCTCTTATATCCATAAAGTCCCATGCCTCTTATCTGCTCCTCCGAAAGTATCTCCCCCCTCTCGATCTTGACTTTCGAGAGGTCGAATCTTTCTATAGTGCGATATGAATCTGCCAGATGCTGGTCTATTAAGATGATGACAGGTATTTGGTATTTCTCTGCAATATTGAAGGCTTTGATAGTAAGCCAGAAGGCTCCCTCTATTGTGCCAGGTGTAAAAACTACCCTTGGAAATTCATCATTACCGGCTCGAATTATGAAAAGAAGATCGCTTTGGGAAGTCCTTGTTGGTAAGCCTACGGCGGGACCGGGGCGTTGCCCTTCTACAGCAACTATCGGAGTTTCTGTCATACCTGCCTGTCCCAATCCTTCTATCATAAGGGCGAAGCCGTCTCCAGAAGTGCCTGTCATAGCTCTGACACCCACGTATCCCGCTCCTACCACCATATTCATGGCTGCTAACTCGTCCTCGGATTGAACAAAGACTAAGTTGTATTCCTTGGCCCTTGACGCAAAGAATTCCAATATGGGGGATGTAGGAGTCATGGGATAACCGGCCATGAATTTGCAACCAGCTGCTATGGCTCCAGTAGCTATTGCTTCATCGCCATTCAGGAACATCCTTTTACGTGAGGACGATCCTACTGGTTTTATTGTATAACCATACCTTCCTCTGAAGTTTTCTCTGGCGAAATCATAGCCTGCTTTTGCAGCATTAATATTGCTCTCTAGGATTTCTTTACTCTTTCCTCCAAATTCATC
The DNA here is from genome assembly GCA_964390155.1 of uncultured Nitrosopumilales archaeon. Lineage (GTDB taxonomy): Archaea > Thermoproteota > Nitrososphaeria > Nitrososphaerales > JACAEJ01 > CAYMHC01. The sequence continues at coordinate 1,538 of CAYMHC010000094.1, read as the reverse complement.
AGTTAAGGCTGAAGCTAAAGGTATAAAGTCGCAATCGAGCATGCCCATGGCCGCTCCTGTAGCCACGGAGTTGACCATTATTCTGCTACCTCCCTTCTCCACTGCGAGCCTTTCTAAAGGTATGCTGTAATGGATAGACTCGGTGGTCTTTATTGATATCTTTTCTCCATCGTATATTATGGCTCCTCTTTCTGTCAATTCGCCTTTGTGCAAATCTATGGTCTCTATATTCAATGCTATTAACATGTTTACATCCTCGGAAAGGGCGTAAATTGGCTCGTCGCTTACTCTAACTTGGACGAAGATATGTCCTCCTCTTATCCTGGATTCATAGTCCTGATTCACAAAGACGTATAACCCGCCTTTAGAGAATGCTTTGGAGAGAACATATCCCGTGGACTGTAAACCTTGCCCGGCCTCTCCTCCGATCTTGAAGCTGAAATCTATGGCCATTTTTTCACCAGATTGTGATATTCGCAAACCTCGAGATAAATTTATCTACGAACTTAAACCAATAAGGCTAATAATCTCCTGACGAAGCTTAATTGCGTTAATAGTGGTTGATTTGGTATTCTTAGCCAAAACCTCTACATCAGGGGAATGGAAGGTAGTCTCATCAGCGGTTTCAACGCTTGTAGAAGAAGCTACCTTTGAAGCATCGCCAGAAGGAATAACCTTTAGGGCTATGGATCCATCTCATGTAGCCCTCATAGACCTTTTATGGCCAAAACCGGCCTTCGAAAAGTACGAGTGTGATAAACCCTTCAAGTTCAGCATGAAAGTAGATGACTTCATGAAGCTTATAAAAAGAGCTGACGCAAAGGACAGTATAGAGATTACAACTGCTGATGATATGCTCGCCCTTAGGATTTTCGATGGCTATAAGAGGGAGTTTTCACTACATTTGATAGAGAGCACTTACGGGCCTACTCCCCTTCCTAAGTTAAGCTTCAATGTCAAAGCCACAATTGCTGGAAGAGCCTTCGATAAGATACTCAGCGATGTTTCTGCCATCTCGGATCATATGACCATAGACGCTTCGAAAGATAAATTGGTATTCTCTGGTAAGAGCGATATAGGCTCAGGTTCCATAACTCTGGAGAAAGCAGGTCAGGATTTATTAGAGCTAGAGGTGAAAGAAGAAGGCAAAGCAACTTATAACATAGAGTATCTATCGAAAATAATCAAGGTTACGACATCTGATATAATTCTGCTTGAATACTCAAGCAAGATGCCCATAAGGCTTGAGCTAAAGCTCAGCGATCTTGGTGGTAAGATACACTTCTATCTTGCTCCAAGGATTGAAGAGAAGTAATCAACTACAAGATTTTTATTTCTCCTAATAGTATTGAATATTGCATGAAGTTTACGCTGATCCTTCATTTGCTGATCACATCACTGTCGGGCTTTCTCTCAGCAATTATCATATTCGATGCTTACTTCGCACCGACATCATAAAAGTGGAACACTTTCTGAAACATTTCCACAGAGTACAACTACATCTTCATAATAACGAATTGTTTAAGAGGCAAGACTGC
>CAYMHC010000093.1:0-3611 GCA_964390155.1 uncultured Nitrosopumilales archaeon | reverse complement strand
GAAACGGTACTAGCCGTAGATCTCCATCCTGGCTATGCCAGCGGAAGGTTAGCTGAACTCTGGGCTGAAGAAAAAGGATTAGATCTTGTGAAGGTTCAACATCACTGGGCCCACCTTTTGGCAGGCTTGACAGAGACAGGGGAAGATGAAGGAATAGGGGTAGCTATCGATGGGGTGGGCTATGGATCAGACGGAAACATCTGGGGAGGAGAAGTACTTAGTTTCAATAGATTTGATTTCAAAAGATTAGGTAGCCTGGAACCACAGATGATGCCAGGAGGAGATAGAGATACTTTCTATCCGCTTCGAATGGCCATGTCTATCGCCTACAAGGAACTAGTGGAAGATGTTCCAAAGGTTTTCAAGGATTTAGGAATAGGCGTCGAAAGCCTGCCTTATAAAGAGGAGGAGGTCGAAGTTTTGATGAACGAGCTATCCAGGGGCAAATGTGTGTTTACGACCAGCATGGGCAGAGCTCTTGACGCTGCTTCAGCAGTATTGGGTATTTGTAGCTTTAGGAGTTATGACGGGGAACCAGCTATGAAACTGGAAGCGCATTCTAAGGACGATGGAACTAGGTTTAAACCTAGAATATCCAAAGATAATACTATTTCCACTACCAGTCTATTCTTACAGCTTCTGGAGGGGATGAAGCAAGGAGTTAGCATAGAAGGACTAGCCTATGCTTATCAGTATGCCCTTGGTGAAGGATTCGCCACGATCCTAAAGAACCTCGGCTTAAGAAGAAAGAAGGTTATTCTATCTGGAGGAGCAGCTGTAAATGAAATCATAATGAAGGGCTTAGAGGATAGATTATTTGAATGTGGCTGTGAAGTTTACGTTCCAAATCTATTGCCTCCTGGAGATGGTGGAATCGCGGTAGGCCAGATAATGGCAGCAAGTTTCAAATAGAGTCATTCCCCGCCAACCTCTGTACATGTCAATGCTGGTAAATGATCTATGCATCTGAATATATTCACGAAGCGTAATCTTGAATCACTGTCGATCCATTATGAACTTATTAAACCCTGTTCACTACATGTATCTCAATAAGGTGACCTACCGACATTGCATGAGTTAGCGTTAGTACAAGGGATAATTACAACCCTTTCAGACTTAGCTCGCAAAAGAGGAGAACATGTGTTAGGTTTCAAGGTCGCTATAGGCGAGCTCGCGCAATTTGATAAAAATCTGATCGAAGATCTTTTGATAGAGCTTGTCAAAGGAACTGAACTGAACAGCGCCCATATGATTGTCAATGTCGAGAATGCTGTAATTAAGTGTCTATACTGTGGCTCTAAATGGGGGTTTCGTGAGTTGATAGAACCATTGCCCGACGACGAGAAGGAGATGGTACATTTTTTGCCAGAATTGTTAAGCTCCTTCTGCAAATGCCCTACATGTGAAAAGAGCGATCTTGAGATAGAAAAAGGTAGGAGCATAAGAATAGTTGAGGTTGAGATTGGTGTTTGATTCTGATAAGACCTTGGACTTTAGGGAAGGAGTGATCGCAAGTAGATTCGAAAAGATAGATCGGACGATTTTCATCACAAGCGGCAAAGGAGGAGTGGGCAAAAGCATAGTTGCAGCGACCACAGCGGCCTTGATGGCAAAGGTCGGCTTATCCGTTGGTCTTTTGGATGCAGATGTCTATGGCCCCTCCTCAACATTCATATTCAATCTGCAAAGCCAATTAAGAGAGGATAGAAATGGACTTTTACCTCCTATTTCTAACAATGTGAAAATTATGTCTATTGACCTCTTCGTTTCAGGAAGACCCGTCCCAGTAAGCGGCAAGGCCACAAGACAGATTACTACGGAGATACTTGCATTTACTGATTGGGGAACTTTGGATTACTTGATCGTAGACATGCCCCCTGGAACAGGAGATATCATGATGACGTTAATCGAATCTTTAAGAAGTAAAACGAGTTCAATAGTGGTGACCACTCCCGCTAAACTTTCAGCATCTGTAGTTCGAAGGGTAATAGAGCTATTGTTAATGACAAAAATTCCTATATTGGGCTTATTGGAGAACATGTCTTATACATTAGATAGTAAGGCGAAAGTTTTCAGCCAAGGCAGAGGGAAGTCTCTTGCATCGGAATATAGGCTGCAATTCTTGGGCGAACTTCCTATGGATCCAAAGGCGGCCGAAGCTGCCGATGGGAAAGATATCCCAAACTTGCTGCAAACAGATTTCGCAAAATCCCTCTCAAGTTCATTGGAGAAGATAAATCTGTTAAAAGCCAAAACCTAGCGAAAGACTACAATCAAATGGATTGTCGCTTTGATAGCCTTTTGATTCTTCTTGGGGCAGTATGAGAGATCAGATAGGCAGTAAACGCCATGTTAGGTGCGGTCGCCGGGATTTGAACCCGGGTTACCAGCTATCATCCTTCTGAGATGGAGGGCTTACATGCTCGAATTGAGCTTGATGTCCTAGACCAGTCTGGACGACGACCGCCCGTCATAAGGTCACATATCGATGAAGATTAATCTTCTGCTATAAGCCAATGTAAAGCCTTTGAGCTAAGAATCCAGGTAAATTGGCTTTGATGATCTTTTCTGCTGCGGATTCTATATCATATTCTACCATTTTATGCTCAACTTGAACTTCTCTCCTATCAATGATCAATATCGCGTAGCTTGCTCTGTTATCTCGAGAACGAGGCTGACCGACACTTCCAGGGTTGAATATGACGTCTCGATTAGTTTTGTACAAAAAGGGTATATGAGTGTGCCCCAAACCCAGTACATTGACATTATTTCTTGACAAGTAATAGTCGAAAAGATCGCTATGGGTCTCTGGCATTACATACTCAAAGATAGGATCGTTAGGGCTGCCATGAACAAACAATGTATTGATGTCTTCTATCTTTACCTCTATCCTCTCAGGCAATCTCTTTATGAATTCATAATTCTCTCTTTTCAAATTTGAACGAGTCCAGAAGATAGCCCTTTGAGCATCTGGATTGAACCATGAGACGTCTCCTGTTATCAATGCATACTCATGATTCCCAATAACACATTTCACATTTCTCTCTCTAGCCCATTCTATAACTTCGTTGGGGTTTGCGCCATATCCTACCAAATCTCCTAAGCAATAGATATCTTTTTGGCTGAGATTATTCATGACTGCGTTAAGGGCATCTAGATTGCCGTGAATGTCAGAGATTACGGCTAGTTCTTGCATAGTTCATACCTTCATCAATACGTTTTAGGAATTCAATTAATAAAACCTTATAATAAGATCGGTTCACGCTAAGGTCATAGTGGTTTGCAATGGTGTCAGGTGGCTACCAAATTCACCCCTAATCATAGAAGGGAAACTCTATTTAATGAGAAGAATCATGCTACTGGTTCGAGAGAGATGAGCTATAAAGCATCAGAGCGCTTTCAAGCCCCTTTGTTCCCTCTGTACGAGCCTAAGAAGATTGAGGATAAGATAAGGAACTATTGGAGAGAAGTTGATATAAGGAAGATAATCTCAGAGCAGTTGAGAGATAAGCCCAAAATTGGCTATGTGGAAGGTCCTCCAACTCTTAACGGTGAACCTCATATAGGTCATGTTAGAGGAAGGGTGATCAAAGACCTTTGGTATAGGCAAC
>CAYMHC010000092.1:0-3722 GCA_964390155.1 uncultured Nitrosopumilales archaeon | reverse complement strand
CCATCATACAAGTCAACAACTTGGCTCCACTTGAAAAGATTCTCTCCTTGTTCTTTTCTAGCATTTCTTGGGAACCAGGAGAAACATGACCAATTGCATGGGAAACTACTACTAAGTTGAAACCTTTAAAGACTTCAGAAGCCTTCACGCCCGTCTCACCAGTAGTAGAAGCCACCACAATATCCTTGATACCTAGAGCAACAGCGCACTCTTTAGCCAATCTTATTACTTCATCGGTGTTTTGTGGACCCGGGGCATCAAAATAGACAGTCTTTCCAATCTTACTACTCATGTAAGCTCACCCCAGTCTATTGATTTGCAATTCTCTTATGCTTTTAGTCTAGGAAGAAGGGGAACAATCTCGCTTTCTTCAAGCATCTTCGACGATAACTGATATGGTTTATATTGTTTATCAGCTAAGCTTTATCAGATTAAACTTGACGATCTTGTCTATATCTGGCTTTAGAGGTATAGTAGGTCACGATCTAAATCCTGTAGAATTAGTGAATACTGTTAGATTATTTGGAAATTTTATTGGAAATGGTTCATGTGCAATTGGTAGAGACACAAGGAACACAAGCACTATGGTCTCACATGCAGTAATAGCTGGACTTTTAGAAGCAAATTGCGATATCTTTGATTTTGGCGTAGTATCTACGCCAACCTTGTTCAGAGAAGTTGCTCGAAGGAAATTGAAAGGAGGTTTGATGATAACAGCGTCCCATAACCCGCCTGAATGGAATGGTTTGAAGTTCATAGTTGAAGGAGGAAGAGGAATCTTCGAGGATGAGCTAAGTTCTCTTTTAAGCTTGAACATAACTTCAAGTTCAAAGACAGGTAGCTATTCAGAGGTCTCTACGATTTATCCAGAAGAATTGATTTCTTTCATTGGTAAGGATTCTTGCACAGGGATGAAGGTATCTTTAGACCTTGGAGGAGGGGCAGGAAGCCTATTTGTTCCAAAATTGTTCAAAAAGCTAGGTTGCAAAGTTTCAACACTCAACGATTCTCCTGGCATATTCTCGAGAACTATAGACCCTATTGAAGATAAACTTGAAAGTCTCTCAGAGAGTATTGTAGCAAATGGTTTTGATGCAGGGTTTGCTTACGATTGCGATGTGGATAGAGTTGCCATAGTCGATGAGAAGGGAAGGAAACTACCAGCAGACTTTGCTCTTATGCTAGGATTGAGTTATTTGATAAGGAAAATGGGATTAAGAGAAGTTGTGGTAGGCTTAGACACATCTATGGGTATAGAGCAGATGGTTAATGATTTGGGTGGCAAGGTCTTCTATGCAAAAGTAGGAGAAGCGAATGTAGTCATGGAGATGATGAGAAGAGGATGCAAATTAGGGGGAGAAGGAAGCAGTGGTGGCTTGATACTATCAGATTTCGTTTTATGCAGAGATGGGATCTTGGCCTCAGCATTGATATCAAAGACAATAAAACAAGAGGGGCAATTGAGCGATCTAATAGAAGGTATTCCCCACTACCATCAGATAAGGAAGAAGATTCCTTGCAGCAATGATGATGCTAAGAAGATATTATCTATGCTGATTCAAGAACATCCTAATGCTGATACTACAGATGGCATAAAATTCAAACATGAAGATTCTTGGATTCTGATAAGACCATCGAGGACTGAAGAATTATTGAGAATATCTGTTGAGGCCAAATCCAAGGAAAGGGCTGTAGAGATAATGGACGATCACCTAAAGCGAATAAGTTCAATAATGAGGGAGGATCTTGGGAAAAACTCCTGACGAATTTGAAATAATCAAAGTGTTCATTGATACGATAGGGCAACCGAAGCCAAGATTCTCTAGGATAGGAGACGATGTAGCCTATCTTCCTAAGAAGAGAGGGAAGGTTGTAATAAAGTGTGACATGCTGGTTGGGAAGACAGACGTTCCTAAAGGCATGGATCTACGACAAGTTTCGAGAAAGAGCATAGTGATGTGCGTGAGCGATTTCGCCGCTAAAGGAGTAATTCCTTCTGCTGCTTTGATCTCGTTGGGCATACCCAGAGGAATGGAGGAGTGGGAAATTAGGGAGCTAGCAAAAGGCATCAAAGAAGCAAAAGAAGAATTTAGCATAGAGATTCTTGGAGGTGACACTAATGAAGCGGAAGGTCTTGTAATAGACTGCAGCATGGTGGGATTTGCCGATAGGATAGTAGAAAGAAGAGGAGCCAAGCCCGGAGACTTAGTCATAACATCTGGATTCTTCGGATACCCCTCTTCTGGACTGAAGATTATGATTGATGGTCTAAAGGCTGAACCTGAATTCAGGGAGAAAGCTATCTCATCCGTTGTAATGCCCAATCCAAGGCTGAGATTGGGAGTAGCTTTGGCAAAGAACAATCTTATTTCATCGTCTATAGACTCTAGCGACGGTCTTGCTCTCTCCCTTCATGAGATAGTCATGCATAGCAAGGTAGGGATAGAGATAGACAATCCACCTACTACAGATGATGTTAAGAGATTTGCTACGATGAACAATCTGAGTTTGAATGATTTGGTTTTTTATGGCGGAGAGGAATACGAAATAGTCGCTACTATCCCGAGAGATAAGTTAGATAAAGCTCAAAAATTGGCGAAAAGAATGGGAGAAAGAATAATAGTGATAGGAAAGGTCACAAAAGACTATCCAAAAGTTCGTCTATTTCTTGATAATAAGGAGACTGTGATAGAAAGAAGGGGGTGGGTGCATCTCAAGTGAAAAGTTTATATTTCATACTTCATATGAGATATGACGAGGTTGTGAGACAATGTCCTCAAAATATACGAAAGGTCAGACATGGGGAGCATTAAAGAAGGCTTGGAAGGCTTACAAGATCGCCAAAGTGCAAGGCGACAAAGCTAAGATGAAGGAATACGCTGTAAGGATTCGTACTCTTCAAGACGAGCTTAAAGTAAGTAAGGCGAAGTTTCCTGACTTAGGGCTAACCTAACTTAACCCCCATTCCTCATTTTTTCTATAATTTCTTTCGTCATAGATGAATATCTTTCAATCAATTCATCCAATTTTTCGGCATATTTTGATTCTCCAAAGACCCTGATCAAAGGCTCTGTACCGCTAGGTCTTAACAATACCCAAGTGCTTTCATCAGCACATATCTTGATGCCGTCTATCTTCTCAACCTTTCCAACAGACTTCCTTTCTATTTCTTCCATAACCTTCTTCTTTATTTTATCAGGACACTCAAATTTAGCCTTCCTCTGGTGAAACTTAGGTAAACTTGACAAAATCTCAGAGAGCGGCTTATTATAATATGACAACCCTTCTAGTAATAAGGCAGAGGTCATCAAACCATCTCTCACTGGTATATGGGGGGTGTAAAAGAAGCCGCCGTTCTCCTCTAATCCTAATAAGGCATTATGATCTATCATGGCCCTTGACACATCAACGCTACCTACTCTAGTCCTTAGGACTTTGGAACCATTTCTCTCAGCAACGAAATCCACTATTTGTGACGTGCTAACGGTAGTAACTACAAGGGCTCTTGGATTCTTTGCTAGAAGGTAATCGGTCAATAGAGCTCCGGTTCTATCTCCCCAATGAATGGTTCCTTTCTCATCACAGAATATGGACCTATCACCATCACCATCATAAGCGATTCCAACATCAGCATTATAGAATTTGACAGCATTGGATAGCCCAGACAATAATGCTGGTATAGGTTCAGGACCCCTCCCTGGGAAGTCTCCATCTACATGCCC
>CAYMHC010000091.1:0-3748 GCA_964390155.1 uncultured Nitrosopumilales archaeon | reverse complement strand
TGGGTTCAATAGCTATAAACCTGACATCCTTCGGGGCTTTTCCTGAGACTTTGTCGTAGTAGAAGGGCCAGAGCAGACCTGAGAAGCTACTGCCTCCACCTATGCACCCTATGACTACGTCTGGGTATTCGTCTACTAGTTCAAGCTGCTTTTGGGCCTCCTGCCCCACTACGGTCTGATGCAGGAGAACGTGGTTGAAGACGCTACCTATACCGTAGTTCGTATCTTCATGGGCAAGAGCGTCCTCCACAGCTTCACTGATGGCGATTCCTAAACTTCCAGGGTTCCTTGGATCTTCCTCCAAGATCTTTCTGCCCGCCTCTGTTTTTGTGCTTGGGCTAGCATGCACTTCAGCACCCCAGAGCTCCATCATGATTCTTCTGTAAGGCTTCTGGTCATAGCTTGCCCTCACCATGTATACAGTACATTTGAGATCAAAACACTTGCAGCCAAAAGCTAGAGCAGAGCCCCACTGTCCAGCGCCTGTTTCTGTGGCAATACGCTCCTTGCCTTCTCTCATGTTGTAGTAGGCTTGTGGAACTGCAGTGTTAGGCTTGTGACTTCCTGGGGGGCTAACGCCCTCGTACTTATAATATATCTTGGCCGGGGTCTTCAAAGCTTTTTCCAGTCCGACGGCTCTGAAAAGAGGAGTTGGTCTCCATAGGCTGTAGATTTCTCTCACTTCATCGGGGATGTCTATCCATCTTTCCTGACTCATCTCTTGAGCGAGGATTTCCTTGGGGAATATAAGGGGGACGATTCCTGGTCCAGGCTCCCTCTTCGCTGGGTCTATGATTGGAGGCACTGGTCTAGGCAGATCAGGAAGTATGCAATACCACTGCTTAGGTATATCTTCCTCGTTCAAAAGCACTTTTCTTGGGATCATATAAATTCACTTTATGCCATTCTATGACATGGATGTCCATTTATATACTTTTTTTTCATGAAACTAACTGGGGTTCCCTGATTGTCTAGTAGGTGGCCTAATGCTTCACATAATTCCTGTCTTTAGGATTCCCAACCAAAACATCCACCCACAAGTATTTCTAGTAGAATGCCATTATTCTTTTTATTGTCTTATAGATGTGGGAGAGATGAAGTTTTCCTCTATAGAGATTACTTGGATGATCCATGCAACAGAGGATGGAAAAAAGGTTGTTGATAAAATGCTCGAACTCTTCCCTTTGAATCATGATGAAATAAAATCTCTCGATCTGGAAGGGCATTTTGGTAACCCTATCCTTCTCTATAAAGCTAGATTGATCGGCGATAGAGCGGGTGAATTCGTTCAAGCATTGTTTTCTTCTCTAAGCGATTTGGACAAAGTTATATTGGAGCGAGAGGTATCAGAGCATCTGGACGAGCATGGTGCCTTCTACATCCGGATTGACAAGCAATTGCTTTGCGAAGGCAAGATAGGCCTTTCAGAGAAAGAGGCTATAAGGATAAAACTCAAGCCCAAGATTGGTTCGAAACTTCATGATAGACTCTCATACTGGAGGGGGTTATTAAAATAGTTGCTACAGACCTTCATATTATAATAAGCGATGAATTCGAGAGAACAATAAGAATGGCCAAGTTCCTAGGCTTTTCGACGCTCGGCTTGGATTTGGAGCACAATCAAGATTTGAAGGAAAAAGTTCTAGAAATGTGCAAAAGGGAAAAGATGAGGTGCATCTTTAGAGTTAATATAAACGAATTAGAAAGATTGAAAGCTCATAAGGAAGATCATCTAGTAACAGCAGAAAATGTAAACGAGGCTAGACCCTACAATGTTCCTTTCTTTATTCTCGAGGCTGGCAAGAAAATCAATGAAGTTTATATGGTAAAGGAATTTTGTGAAAGAAAATCCATCATAAGTTTTGCAGTCGAGTTTGATTTTGCCTTTTTGCGTTTGCATAATGATTTTTTCTTTGCGAATTACGTGAGAGGTCTCACAAGATTGATGAATATTTGTAGAAGACGGCATATTCCGACTTTATTCTCAAGCGGAGCTAGTAGTCCTAATGAACTAGTATCGCCAAGAACACTCTATGGCTTTTACAAGATTTTGCATGGTAATCTAACTCGAAAAGAGATTCTATATGATATTCCTGACAGAGAAATAGTCAAGAGGCTCGATCTGGTTCCTAAGATATTTGGTAGATCAGAATGAAATATGAAAAAAAGAGGTACATATTGATCTATAATGAAACTGAATACGATAGCAAAGAACTGGAAAGAGATATCAAGGCTAGGGCAAAAGACCTTTTTGGTGCTATTGGTCTTCAATCCTTGGATTTGAGGCTCATAAAGATGGAACCAAATTTTTCTATCATTCGTTGTAATCATAAACACGTCGATGAATTACTCATTGCATTGAGCTCGATGAAGGTTGAAGGCTCTGCTCTTCTCCCTTTAAGAGTTTCAGGGACAATTAAGAAGTTGAAGGGGATCATGGCTGATTTTCTTCAAATTAACTGCAAATAATCTTCAACCTGATGTAAGAATAAGCATGAAGGGTTGGTTCTGTTAGAGCTAGAAATAGGTTGAAGTAGTTGGGAGCATTATCGGTTTGATAACTAAATGGATGTGAGCTTGTAAAGTATGTTTCTTGGAGGCCAAATAGCAGTAACCGCTACAAGTATATTCAAATATAACATGAAGATACTTCGATTGAACATTTAGACGAAAGGCACATAGTCAACTCTCCAAACTGTTGTTCATTAAACAAATATCATGGAAACATCTAAATCCTCGATAGTATTATAAATAACGGGATGAAGTGCTCGCTGCCCCAGACTGAGCCTACGACTAGCTCGCGTAGGCGTTGAAGACCTCGCGACGATACTGACCACAAATGATTTAATGTTACCTATCTCAGATTCTCTTTATGAAAGTAGGAAGAGGCGAACTCTGGAAAGGCAAAAGAGCAGAAGGCATCCCATTAATACTTTGCGAAGAGCATCTTAAAGAAATGATAGATAGTTTGCATACAGATAGAACCCTCATAAGCGCCATGTTGGAACTTCTTGAGGATGTTGACGAAGTCACAGTGAAGCATAAGCGTCTGTCTCCTGAGCCTGACAAATGCCAAATTTCAGAATGCAAAAATCTGGCAAGATTCAAGTTCACTCTGTTCAGATCAATAAAGCTTAGCGAATGGCATAAGCTTAAACCTCCTCCATAATTTAGTTGAAACGCTCAAGGTTACTGATCACAAGATCTAGTTTCTTCTTTTTTTCGTCTCAGAAGTAAAAATCGAATCTGAGATCTCATCAAAAATCTTGACTAGATCCTTCTCTGCGACTCGAGCCATAATATTGGCAAAAATAAATTGCCTCCTAAGGACTTGATCTGCGACTCTAAGAAATGAAGAGAGCATGGACAAGCCTTTATCCGTGGTTATGTATCTTTTTACGTTAGAATTGGGACTTATTACCTCGGAGATCATCCCCTTCGATGAGAGTTCGTTCAATATGAAGTATATGGAGCCTGGGCTGGGCCGCCATTCATTATTTGTGTAAGAATTGATCTCATCTGAAATATCTATTCCACTCACAGGCATTTTTGATGCAGCCTTTAATATGAAGACCTTAAGTAGTCCTCTTGGTGCGCTCAAAAAATTCGACGGACTCAACATATCAAATTCAAATTCCTATTGGAAGTTAATAATTCTTATTGGGCTATTAAACGAACGTACGAAATCAGCCCGTGGAAAGATTGCACAATACCATAAGGGAGAGGAATAAGGTTCAAAGAGGATGGA
>CAYMHC010000090.1:0-3785 GCA_964390155.1 uncultured Nitrosopumilales archaeon | reverse complement strand
ACGAATTCTCCACCCAATCGAAGAGGGATTATCACATTGACCATAAAGCCTATCATAGTTATCCAGAAGGAACTTGAGAGCTTGACAGAGTTCTTCACAGGCGCTAGAAGCATGCGCCAGCGCCATGCCCTAAGTAGAAAGAATGGCAACAGCAATAAAAGATAATATGCAAGCCAGATAGGAGACGATCCCATAATAGCCTCATAGAGCTTTTCCATATCCACATAGAAGATCATGAAAGTCAAAAGAAAGAATCCCAAAAGTAAGGATACTGCAGCCTTAAAGTTCAATGCATTCATCCAATCCCCTTTAGGATTCTACAAATATAAGGTTTGAGGGACTCAAATTCACGCCAAGATGTCAATTTTAGTTTCATGAAGAGAATTCTGATACAAATCCAATATATGTGAATGACATGAGTATTGATCAAGGCGATCATCAAGATCTTTACTCCACTGAAATCTTCACCTTTCTATCGTCTATCTCCACATCAACCCAACTAACGCCACCAAAATGATCTTTTGATACTTGAACCTTCTTCACTCTGACCAAAAAGGCTAGATCATTCAACTTTGATTTTATCTGATCATTCAGTTCATTGTCTGGGCTTGCGATGTAAGCGCCTTCGATGATTTCTGTAGGATTATAGCCTCTCTCTTTTCTAAGGATCTGCATCCTTCTTGCCAAGTCTCTTATTAGCCCATCACTTACAAGGTCCTTATCCCTTTCTTTCGCCAATAAGACTACCATGCCATTTTTCTCAAGAGCAATATGCTTCTCGTCTGAAGAGTAGTTTATTTCCAACTCATCTCTCATGATCTTGAGAGATGCATCGTCCAGCTTTGCTTCAATGAAGCCTTTGCGAGTTAGATCATCATGTATTTCGTAACAGTCTTTGGATTTAAGCCATTCCATAAACTTTGGCATCTTCTTTTTCAGCTTTGGACCCAGAATAGCGTGCTTTGGATCTATGATTGGCACGATTTCTGCTTCCTTTGGACTTCCGGTTGACATAATGTCTTTGACGTTCATGAGCTCCTTCAGCAATTCTTTATGCTTCTCAACTTTTGAGATTTTCTCCTCAGGTAATAAAAATACCGCTTCCCTTAATGGCCATCTCCTCCTTAACTTTGCTTTCATCCTTGCACTATTTACTAGAGATGCCAAATCTCTGATTAGTTCAAAGTCTGATTCAAGTTCTTTGTCTACTAAATCTGGATCTGGCTCAAGCCATTTCTCAAGCAGTATAGTTGCTTTCTCTTTCTTTTGATTACCGTACAGATTCAGACATAGAAACTCGGTCAAGTATGGAGCTACGGGGTGAAGCAAGATATCCAAAGTTGTCAGAACAGTATTAAGGACAGAATAGATGGAAAGCCTTCTGCTCAAGGTGTCTTTTCTATCGTCCCATATCTCGCTTCTGGTCATGGGCACATATCCTTGGCTCAAGATTTCAATTATGAAAGCCTCTATTTCCCTAGCGGCTTCGTTGAATCTGCAGTTCTTGTAAGCATTAGATACGTTATCGATAAGGCTTTGAAGTCTTGAGAGGAGCCAGAATTCCTGAGGTTTCAACAACTTATTATCTAAAGCCCAGTCCAATGTATTGAATGACGAATCATAGTTGTCATAGGAGCTGTTCTGTTGGAAATATACGTGCATGTAATATAGAGTACTGAGGACTTGGTAAGGTCTAGAATTCATTTCGCTCAGGCTAAAGTTAAGGGGGTCAAGTGGGCTGTTTCTCCAGATTAGATAAAAGCGAAGGATATCTGCCGATTCGGATTTCAATATATCCACTGCATCTACAACGTTTCCGAGGCTTTTGCTCATTTTTCTTCCTTTCTCATCCAAGACATGACCTGTGAAAAGGAAGGCTTTGTAGGGCGCTTCTGCCCTTCCAGTTGAGGTAACGTTCTCTATTATTAGAGTATAAGCCCATCCTCTTGTTTGATCTATACCTTCTGTCAAGAATTCGACCGGCACCAAACTCTCATGTTCATCATCGGTAAAAGAAGCGTAGGGGGCCGCACCACTGTTATGCCAAGTGTCCAAAACGAATGGTTCGCGGTAAGCCTCGCCCCCACACTCTGGGCACTTCAAAGTGATCTTGTCTAGCCAAGGACGATGTAGCTCGAAACCTTGATCATAAGGAAGGTTAAGGGCTCTCGCAATTATCTCCTTTCTGCTAAAGGCTGGTATCTTCTTATTGCATTTGCTGCATACCCATATTGGTAAAGGCGTGCCCCATACTCTTTCTCTCGATACGCACCAAGGAACCTTTTCTTTTATTATCTCCAAGAATCTGTTTCTTGGAGGCTCATAGAAGTATTCAACAGCCTCAGCAGCTCTAACCGCCAGATCTTCAAGTTTATTTACCCAGTAAAAGTACTCTCTCCTCGCCATCCAGACCAGTTTGTGATGCGAACGCCAGCAAGTTGGATATTCATGCTGTATTTTACTAATCTTCAATAACATATTTCTCTCTTTTAGTATATCGATGATTTTAGCGTCTGCATCTCTCACATGAATCCCATCAAATACTCCAGCATCCTTCGTGAAGTAGGCTCTCTCGTCTATAGGGTTGAAGATTTTTGTGCCTCTTCTCGTGGCAGCATGGAAATCCTCTTCTCCATTAGCAGGTGAAAGATGGATGAGACCCGATCCCGTGTTTATGTCAACGAAATCTTCAGAGACCAAAGTGTGTATGAAATTCTCTTCATCAAGTAGTAAATGCTGAGGTATCAGATCTTCGAGTGGGTGAACATACTTTTTTCCTTCTAATTCCCGGCCCTTTACGACCTTTACAATTTCATAATTTCTTACTCCCAACTCTTCCATCAAAGACGAGACTCTCTTCTCCGCAACTATCCAGTTTAGACCATCGACCTCAACATAAACGTAATCAGCATCCGGCTTGACTGCTACCATCTCGTCTGTCACAATTGTGAAGGGCATAGTTGTCCATAATACTATGTAGGCATTTTCATCTCTAAGCTTCATCTTGAAGTAAAGAGACGGGTCTTCAACAACTTCGTAGCCCAAAGCCACTTCGCTTTGACTTAAAGATGTCTGGCAACTCGGGCAGTAAGCCACTACGCGATAACCCTCCCCCAGCAGTCCTTTTTTCCAAGCTTTCTCCAAATAATTCCACTCTCTCTCTATGTAATCATCTTTATAGGTCCAGTAGGCTTTGTCATAGTCCATGGACATGCCCAGGAGCATATCAGATTCGTACCATGAATTGTAGTACTTTTTGATCAGATTCTTACAGGCTTTTATTATAGCCTCTTCACCGACTGCCTTTATGTTTTCGGCTTTGTTTCCTGTCAGTCCAAGTTCCTTTTCGGCCTGAAGCTCAACCGGTAGGCCTTGAGTGTCCCATCCTGCTCTGAAAACTACACTCAATCCTTTCAAAGCGAGTAGTCTATACCACAGGTCTTTGATCACTCTGCCTCTGATATGACCTATATGAGGCTCCCCATTCAAAGTAGGAGGTCCTTCAACATATCCAACAGACCTTTTCCCTGCAAGATGCTGTTTTACAAGACCACTTATATCAATAGAATTCCAGAAGCCTCTTACTTCATCCTCTATCTCCTTCGGTCTAAAGTTTGATGATAATACACCTCTCAACTCTGTAGCGATCTTCAACATACTGTCCCTTTTAGACGATCCTTTAACGTCTTCTTTGAGCGATGAGCTGGAAACCGGTCGGAAGGATTTGGCGGTCACCCTTCATCTCAGTCCGCACCTTAAAGCGCCATTACCTTCACTATATAAAA
>CAYMHC010000089.1:0-3786 GCA_964390155.1 uncultured Nitrosopumilales archaeon | reverse complement strand
TTACGGTTACATGGACTGGTTCAGATGCAGATACTGGCATAGACCACTACGAAGTCAAGCTCGATGACAGTTCATGGGGAAGTGTTGGGACTGATATTAATCATACATTCCTCAGTGTAAGTGATGGCAGCCATACAATTCAAGTAAAGGCTGTAGATGGAGCAGAGAACTCCAAGACTGCTCTTGTTAACTTCACGGTTAACACGAGCATATTGTTGGGACCTGGATGGATGGATGACATACTAATCTTCGCTGTAATTGCAATAGCAATAGTCTCGATCATCATTGTCATTGCTCTCGTAAGAAGGAGGAAGCCAAAACTACCTCCGCCTCCTCCAATGCCAACTTAAAGCAACCGCATAACTTTGACGTAGAATTGCCCGATCACATGTGGAGCACCTATTATCCTATTGGACAGAATCCTCCATCAAATCTTCATTACTATTATTGAGCAATGAAACCTCGACATAGTAAGTACATTTCGCTGCTTTCCGGACGGCTTGCGGGAGGTTTTATGAGAATAACGGCTCTAAAATTCTTCTTTATTTTCTTTAAAAATTCATTATAGGGTTCTCCCTGGAAAACTTTCATTACTGCATATCCTTCCTCTTTAAGGATAAATGGCAGTAGTTCAAAGACTCTTGAAGTCAAATCTATCTGCTTCGTCACATCCAGCTCCCATATCCCCGATACTTTTGGAGATAAATCTGATGTTATTACGTCAGCCTTTTCCCGCAATCTACTCATTATCTTATCTTTTATGCCCTCATCGTAGACATCAGCTGTCAAAGTATCGACATTGACATCGATAGCTTCGACTGGTTTCAGATCGATTCCTAGGGCGAAACCTTTACTCCCTATAACTTTTGAAATGTACTGGAGCCATCCGCCCGGTGCAGAACCAAAATCTACAACTATGGTTCCGTTCTCAAAAATCTTATACTTTTGGTCGATCTGCATAAGCTTAAACGCTGCTCGGCTTCTATAGCCTTCTCTTTTGGCAACTCTCCTATATAGGTCCTTCTTCGCTTGATCTAGCCTCATTGAAATTACTAACAACTGCATCATGTATAAGTCTTCTTTGATGCATCACCCAATACCATGCTTCTCTTTGTAATCCTGCAATGCCCATCTCTCAAGTCTTATGCATTTGTGAGGAGTTATCACGTCATTAGGATCGCATTTAACTTCGTCAGCGCAGATTATGCAAGGCGATGTTTCAATAGACTTCGTCTGGACAGGTAGCCTTAACGGGACTAGGAGATACGTCCATCTTCCTTCTTCCAGTACCTTCGCCCTTTTTATTATCCCCCTTTTCTCAAGCCTTATAGCCAACCTTGAGCCGTCCCTGCTGGTAAGATTAAGCTCTTTCCAGAGCCCACTCTGCAATATTCCTTCCTTGCCGTGCTCAACTATAACCTTGTAAACCTTCGATGTAAGATCTAGGGGTTCCTGTTCCATTTATATCATCTTATTGATTATTATAACAATGAAGATTTAAACTATTATGCTGATTTTTTGGCGCTACACTTTGGCAAAACCTTGAGGCGCTGCCTTATCAGGAAATTATCAAGGATTTCTCGGCTTCTGTTCCTAACTGTAACTTCAGTAACTTCGGCGGCCTCCGCTATTTCTCTTTGAGGAGCCCGCTCTCCTAAGAGTACTGAAGATATATACACAAAAGCTGCTGCCAAACCGGCAGGAGCCTTGCCATCAAAGGTTTTCGAACAAAAGGTCTTTGACATCATGTTAAGAGCCAACCTCTCCGCCTTTGGGTCTATCTTTATAACGTTTACAAGTTTCGAAACGTATCTTCCTACGGATGTGGGAGGAACGTACTCTTTTTCAGATTCTTTTAACATGAACCTGTAGTACTTGGCTACCGTCCTTCTGTCAACCCCCATGGCCTTAGCGATTTCCTTCAATGAACGGCCAGTCTCGAACTTTCTGCAAGCAAGGTATATGGTCGCTACGGCCATGCCCAGTATAGACCTGCTCTTCGTTACTTTTTTCCTTGCTAGAATTCTGTAAGCGTGAGCTGCCGTCTCTGTGACTGTCCTGGGCAATCTAAGAACATTTGAAACCTCGTTGATCTTCGACAATACCATAGAAAGACTTCTCTCTTCTGAGGAACTTGTTCTTATTCTGCTCTGCCATTTCTTCATATTCTTAACGCTCATGCGCATATAGGGGCTCAAAGAACGTCCATGAGAATCTTTGGCCTCATTTCCTATATCTGTTGTCAAACCGAGATCATGTAGCAAGAATGTTTGAGGGGCTCCAACCCTTACCCTCTTTTCTTTTTCTTCTCTGTCCAAAGTCTTCCATTCGGGTCCTCTGTATTGGTTATAATCTTCTATAACAAACCCACAGGAAGAGCAAATGAGCTCTCCTTTATCGTAATCTCCTACAAGAATTTTGCCACATATGGGGCAGAATATTTGAGATTCACCATCACCTATTTCCAACTTTATTACCTCTTTCTGCCTAGGGAGCAATCCTAACCCTCGTGCCAGTGGCTCTTTCCACCCTATCTGCCAAGGGGACGGCCGAAGCGTATGGGGACTTCACAGGGCCTATGAGTTCTGTTACTTTGGCCAATTTTTTGCCCTTTGAATCGAGCAAAACAGTTCCGGGTTTTACCCATTTTTCTACTTTGACTATAATACGACCGCTTTTGGCTAAATGAACTATAGTGCCAACTTCTTCCAATTCAACCCACTAAGCAAGCTTCTTACTATTAAACTGATTGATAATCATTGGGATTCATAATTACCATCTGTTTGCTATGTGTATGCCGTATTTTGCTACATACTTAGCATAAAGAATTACGACCTTGTCTTTTGTTGCTCACTTCTAACGATGATTAGAGCCTCAGCAACTTCTTTTAATGCTATAGACTTAGGCTTGATTTTTTCTATGGTTATGTAGCCAGAAGGGGTTAAGCCTCTCCTAGGATACGATGCCACAAAGGGTTTAGGATTGAAGCCTTTTAGTTTTGCTGTTTTTACAAGCTCGTCTAGTGTTGGGTTTTTGACCGATAAGTTCAGAGGGACTCTTCTACCTTCCGATTTCTTCAAGTTCGAGTTAAAGTAATCAAGCCACAATACAAGCAAATTGTAATCCTTCAATCAACCTCAACTTCTATCATTTGGCTGAAATTATAAAGATTTATCATGGATTTCAAGACCATCGTCTTCTACCTACCTCTTTGATTTCCTGATCCCATTCTATCTCATTGAATCTGATTGTGGCTCTAAAAAGTTAGTGATGATTCCTCATTCATTTGATTAAAATTGCATTTACTACCCCATCTTGTCCGGGTCTTGATGTGACCTTTGCAGTTCCAATCTCTGTTTCGATCATAGCGCCTTTAGTTATTGCACCGCGCCTTTCATAATCCTTGTTGGCGGGGTTCTTCACTACCTTGATAATCTTGGCTTTCTTAACCTTCTTTGCAGAAGAATCTAGAATATTTGCATAGGAGGTTTTCTTTAGAGATAGTTTCGCATTATTCCCCCTAACTCTTTTTCTGATGACTTCATCACTTCCCAAAGTAGTTTCGATAGGATAGTCATCAGCCTCATAAGCCCTTCTAACTCTATAAGGGGTTCTTCTCCCGCCTGTAGACTTACGCTTTGCTAGATTCTCGACGTGTCTAATAGGCATAAGCTCACCCTTTTCTTGATTTCAGAACATTTACTTAAACCTTGAGTCTTTGGATTCTCAATCTCCATTTTCAGACTTTCTTAAAGAGTTGCTTCTTCAGAATCCCAAGATCACCGC
>CAYMHC010000088.1:0-3820 GCA_964390155.1 uncultured Nitrosopumilales archaeon | reverse complement strand
TACACATAAAGAAGGGTTTTGACTGGCTCTTGTCAATAAGGCAAAATGATGGGGGATGGATCATACCCCTTAGAACCCACAACATGAAATTGCAGGAATTAATGAGATGTCCTGAACCCGTACAACCGAACAGGTCGAAACCTTTCTCACATTTGATAACGGGCGTTGTATTAAGAGCATTTGCTGCACATTCGAAATACAGTAAATCAGAAGAAGCAAGAAAAGCTGGTGAGTTGCTAGCTTCACGTTTCTTTAAGCCCGACAAATATATTGATAGAGGCGACAAAAGTTACTGGGAAAGGGTATCCTTTCCGTTTTGGTTCACCGATATCGTCTCTTCGCTTGATTCTCTCTCATTCATTGGATTTAAAAAAGACAATCCACATATAAATGAAGCTCTTGATGTGCTAAAGAATAAGCAAAAAGAAAGCGGTCTTTTTGAGTTAAAAATCCAAAGAGGAAAGGATAGATTTTCAATACAGTGGATAAGTCTCACAATCTGCAGACTATTCAAAAGGTTCTATGAATAATTTGCATACCATGATATGCCGGGCAACTTTGTTCCAATGGTAGAGTTTAAATTAAAGATAGGACTAAACGATTGATAACATGAAAGAAACCCAAACAAAAGTTGGTGAAGAATTTAAACCTTCTCCGCAATTCAAAAAGCTCTATTTCATTTATATGATAATCATAATCCCTTTTATTGTTCTAACATGGTATATCCCTGTATTAGTCTTCGCTCCGTTCATGGTAATAGTCATAACCAGTCTATGCATTTTACTGCCCATTCTACTCATATTCATGTTTGCCGCCTATTGGATTCCAAAATACTATGATAGCATGCTCTACAAACTTACTACTACTGAGGTAACGTGGAGAAGGGGCGTATGGTTCAAAAAGACTGGAATCGTCCCCTACAACAGAATAACCAATGTTGATATTGATCAAGGTCCGATCTCAAGGGCGCTCAGACTGGGTTCCCTCAAGATTCAGACCGCCGGCTATACCGCACCCTCTAGTGGAGGGTTTGGAAAGGCTGAAATAAGAATCGAAGGAATGGAACATTTTGAGGATCTAAGAGACTTGATAATGGAATTCGTTAGAGGAAAGAAACCCGTAGCGGTGGAAACTTACGAAGGAGAAAATGTCAATTTGAGGATTCTTAATGAACTAGTCAAAATCAGAGAGTTGCTAGAAAAACCTTCAGGGAAATAATCAAAGAGCGGTCAAAGTAATGACATTAAGAGAGATCAGTCTTACTAGTTTATAAACCGACAATTGAGCGATAGGTAGAAGGCAATATTCAATGAGACCTAAAGATGAACATATCCTTGCCGTCGGGATGTTTTCTTTATTACTATCAATCATTTTCGAATATATAGACCTGCAATACTTGAACTTCTCAGTTTCAGATTTTTTAGGAGGACTATTCACCGGAGTTTCAATTGTTCTAAATCTATTTTACCTCATAGACGTAAGGCCTACGCTAGGGAAGAATAGCAAGTGATAATGATGAAGGTCTTGATCCGGACTGATAAGTTGTCCAAACATTATGGTAAGGGTGGAGAGATCAAGGCAGTAGATGAGCTTAACCTTCAAGTTTATGAAGGCGAGACTTTTGGTCTCTTGGGCCCAAATGGAGCTGGCAAGACTACTACGGTTCGCTTGTTGAACTGCATAATAAATCCAACCAGCGGCTCAGCCACCGTTAGCGGCTATGACATCGTCAAAGAAAAGACGAAGGTGAAGAGAGTAACAGGCTTGCTTGCCGAGTCACCAGGGTTGTACGATAAGCTCAGTGCTTATGAGTTCCTCGAGTTTGTGGGAGCCCTTTACGATGTTCCTAGCAACATTCTGCCTAATAGAATAAATGAATTACTAAAGCTATTTGGCCTCTATCACAGGCGTGATTACTTGCTTGAGGGCTACAGCCGAGGTATGAAACAGAAGGTCTTAATCGCAACTGCTCTAATTCATGATCCTTCTGTTCTGTTCCTTGATGAACCTACCTCGATGCTTGACCCGAGAGCTGCTCTTATGGTTAAAGATTTGATAAAGGATTTGGCAGAAAAGGCAGGAAAGACCATCTTCATTTGCAGCCACATTCTTCCAATAGTTGAGGAGCTTTGTGACAGAATAGGCATCATAAATCAAGGCAAACTGGTGGCATTAGGCACAATAGATGAAATCATCGCTCAAACAGATACGAAGTCATTAGAGGAGGCTTTCATTGCCATAACCGGAGGGGTGGAGGAGATGGAGCTCTTATCATGGAGGGAACAGAAAGGTGGTAGTGCCTAAATGGCTCGTGATTGCGAAGAACGAATATCGCATCCAGACCAGCAGTATTAGGAGAATAAGGCCCTACTTTCCATATATAACGATAGGGCTGCTGGCCGTTTATGTGTTCTTAATTGCACCGCCAATTGTGAACCTCTTCATAAACGAATTCGTTGCTTTTATCATAACCCAAGCTGCCGTTCCTCTAGTGCAGATCATACTGTTTATGTTCTTCTTTTCCTTGATACTATTTCCAATCAGCAACACACTAAGAGAACCTCAGACTTCACAGATAGAGATCTTTCTAGCAGCCCCAATAAAATCCAGTGATGTTCTGCTGGGTGAGTTTTTGGGCAGAATGCCTTTCTATGCCATTGCCATCGCTGTGATTACCGGTACTTTCACAGCTCTTCTAAACCCACTGAGACTGGACATCGCTCAGAACGTCATAATCATCGTTGTATTTGTCATCACTTTTCTTTCTGCTTTTTGGGTTGGCACTGTAATCGCTGCTATCCTGAGGACAAAGCTTGGCAAGACTGCCCGCGGAAAGGATATCGGAAGAGGCCTATCAGTGGTCATCGTCTTGCCTTTGATTGCAGTGATGTATGCAATAATCGGAGGGGGCATAATCGAAGCTCTTCTGAATCCCGGGACGAATAGCATGGTTAGAGCCATCATGGGTCTTTTTCCCAGTTCTTGGGGAGCAGAGATTTTCGTTGGCTTTGCCTCTAATCCTAGCAACATGAGTGTTACTGGCCTTGAGACCTTGACGAGGTTCGGAGGTCTTGTTGCATTTTTTGTGGCTGTCCTGTGGTTAGGTGTAAAACTGGCCAATCGAGCTTACACCCTCGAACCCACTACCTTCACATCTTCAAAGGCGAAGCCAGATGGTTTGTTCTATAGAACCGTAAGATATCTAGGGGGCGGGGGATCCTCTGGCACCCTCTTAGTATCGATCATCAAGGATTACGGTCGAAGGCTTGAGAACATCTCATGGATTGTATACGTTGTTGGTCTGATCACCATGATTGGCATTTTCTTATCAGACCCGTTTACAGATCCGGGAGATCCGTTGTTTATGTTAAGCTTGATAGCGATTCCATTACTTGCAGGGTTTGTTGTCGGGACGGTGAGTCGAGGCAAGGAAACTCTTTTCCTACTTAAAAAAACACCGAATGGTGTGGGTAAATTTGTGAAAGCAAGACTCCTTCAAGGTTGGCTGATATCAATCCCAATCATTGTAGCAATCATGACTATATCCACAATTCTTGCTCCGCAGGTAACACTGTCCTCCATTTTGATCAATTCAATATGGGGATCGCTGAGGACTATGGGGTGTGTAGCTTTCGTCCTCGGTCTGGCTCTCCTTATACCCATCTTCGCAGAAGAGTCGCGAGAACGTACAATTGGCATAATGATAAACCTCCAAATAATTCTCTTTACTACAATTGGAGTTACGATCGGTTTCCCCTCGCTAGGTTTGAGTTTTGGGAGGATCTTCCCCGACATAGAACCTCTTACTCGGCTATTACTT
>CAYMHC010000087.1:0-3853 GCA_964390155.1 uncultured Nitrosopumilales archaeon | reverse complement strand
AGTATGTCTAAAGCATGGCTGAATAAGTGCTCAGAACCACTGCAAGGCCGGCTGCTTCCTGCTATACCAGCTGCAACACCTGCGCTGATCAAGGCTTCAACAACATCTCTAACACTTTCTCTATCTCCCTTACCTATCCTTTCAGATTCTTCTATGATCAAGTTAGCACTTAAGCGAGCTAGGTTTGCCGCATACTTCCCAAAGTACTCACATTTTTCATCTCTGGCAAGCTCCCAATCTTTTACTGCGGTCATCTTAGCAATAAGATCGCCACAACCACTTGCAAGAAGCCTTCTTGGTGCGTTTGCTATGATCACTATATCAGCAAGAATACCTACAGGAGGCTTTGCAACCAAGGAATAGGGCTTATCCAGTCCTTTTATAGAGGCGAAGGGGCTAGATATACCATCGTGTGAAGCGCTTGTGGGAACGCTAATCAAAGGCAAATTCGCATAATAGGCACTGAGTTTTGCAATATCTACAGATTTTCCTCCGCCTAGACCGATTAGCACTTCCGATCGCTGATTTTTGGCTAAACCTACAACTTGTTTTGCATGATCTACCGTAGCAGAATTTATGAGATACCAATGATGAGATAGCCCAAAGGACGACAAAGATTCATCTATAATTTTTCCGATCAGATTTTTTACATTAACCCCTGAGATTATCAGAACTTTATGCCCAAAGCCTAGGTCTTTTATGAAATTTCCTAGTTCTTTTATCACATCAGAGCCAACCAAAATCTTTCTTGGCAGCTCCATTAAATGGCGACTCAAGGCAACCATAAGGGTGCAAGGAAAACTTATTTAAAGGGAACCCTTTATTATCTATGAAGTTAGCATTCTAATCAGATAGAAGGGCGAGTTATGTTGGATTCTAAATCCATTAAGCCATTGGTATATCATGGAACCACGACCGTAGGATTGGTGTGCATGGATGGTATAGTATTCTCCACCGATACAAGAGTTACGATGCAAAGGTTCATAGCCCACAAAAAAGGGAAGAAGGTCTACAAAATCGATGACCATCTAGGGATGACAATAGCTGGAGTTGTTGCCGATGCTCAAAACGTGGTAGACACTCTAAGGTACTACGCTAGCATTTACAAGTTAGAGAGAAAAGCGCCCATACCAGTCAGAGCTGTTGCCAGATTAGCTTCGAATGTTTTCTTCTCATCTAGGTTGTTCCCTTACATAGCCGATGTTTTGATAGGAGGTTATGATGGGACAGGCGCAAGTATTTTTAATGTTGACCTCTTTGGCTCCCTTATTAAGGAAAATTATGTTTCTACAGGAAGTGGCTCTCCTGTAGCTTACGGAATTTTGGAGAGCGAGTATCAAGACGGTCTAACGTTAAAGAAAGGATTACCCATTGCTGTTAAGGCTGTAACTTCGGCCATGAAGAGAGATGCCATGAGTGGAGACAGCTTTGACGTTGTAACAATAGATAAGGAGGGTTACAAAGAACTTTCCGAAGAGGAAAAGAAGAGCCTTCTTACCAATATTTTTGGTTAAGGTTATGTCGCAAAAGCAGAATATGAGTTCATCCCTAGAAGTAATGAGTACGATTTTGCAGAGCATCCCTGCTGAAGCAGAGGTAACTAGAATAGAGTATGAAGGGCCGAGGATAGCCCTTTACACCAAGAGACCGGAATTCTTACTATCAAACAGCTATATAGTCTCCGACTTAGTCAACAGAGTGAAAAAACGTGTTACGATAAGAACTGAAAAATCGATTCGCAAGCCTGAGAGCGAAGTCAAAGAGATAATCACGAACTATATTCCCAAGGAGGTAGAAGTCAACAGCATTTTCTTTGATGATGCTTTAGGAGATTTGCTCATTGAAGTAAAAAAACCTCAACTGTTGAGCTTAGAAAAAGGGTTCAACCTAGCAAATTTGACTCAAAAGACGGGTTGGAAGGTCAAGATAAAAAGAGCACCACAAGTAGCTTCAACAAGCATCCAAAGCATCTATAATGCTATAAAGACTGCACCAGAGTCTCGTGAAAGGTTCTTCAAGGAAACTGGAGAAAGGATCTTCAGACCTAGATTGAGCCCTGATGTTGAAGTCAGCCTTTTGACACTGGGCGCCTTCGGAGAAGTAGGTAGATCATCAATTCTTGTGGAAACAAGAGATAGCAAAATCCTCATTGATTGTGGCGTAAACCCTGGTGCTAAGAATCCTTGGGATGCTTATCCACGTTTTGATTGGGCTGATATTGATTTAGAAGATCTAGATTGTGTTATAATAAGTCATGCTCATCTGGACCACCATGGCTTCCTTCCTATGCTCTATAAATATGGTTATGAAGGGCCTGTATACTGTTCAGAGCCCACTTTGCCTTTGATGACTTTAATTCAGATGGATTACGTAAAGGTTTCTTCCATGGAAGGGGGTAGAACTTTGTATGATCTTAGAGATGTTCGTGAGGCAATTAGGCATTGCATTACTTTACCTTATGGATTGGTTACTGATGTTTCACCCGATGTTAAACTTGTTCTTAACAATGCGGGCCATATCTTAGGCTCTTCCATGGTACATTTGCATATAGGTGAAGGAGACCATAATATAGTCTATACCGGAGACTTCAAGTTTGGTACTTCTAGGCTATTGGAAAGTGCCGTCAGGGACTATCCAAGAGTTGAGACTTTGATAATGGAGAGCACGTATGGCGCCAAAGAGGATATAATGCCACCTAGAGAAGAAGTTGAACTGAGCTTCGTTAATACTATTAATGAAGCTTTGTTAAAAGGTGGGAAGGTTCTGATACCCCTGCCTGCTGTGGGGAGAGCCCAAGAAGTAATGTTGATCCTAGACGAGTATATGAGGCAAGGCAAGCTCATTGAGGCACCCATATTTGTTGAAGGTATGATATCAGAAGCTACAACGATACATGTGGCCTACCCAGAGTATTTGTCTCGTGAGCTTAGGACGAGGATTCTTGAGAATGATGTCAATCCCTTTTCCACAGAATACTTTACCAATATAGAGCATCCTAACAACAGAGTAGAAGCATTGCAGGAAGGACCTGCGATAATAATGGCAACTTCAGGCATGTTAGAGGGTGGGCCGGTGCTTGAATATTTTGAAGAAATTGCGCCCTCTGACAAGAATAAGATAGCGTTTGTTTCCTATCAAATTCCTGGGACTTTAGGAAGAAGAATACTAGATGGTGCGAAACAAGTGAGTATTTTGGGCGATAACGGTAAAATCAGGATAATTGATATCAATTGTCAAGTTGAAAGGATAGAGGGCTTCAGCGGTCATAGTGATTACAATCAAATCATAAAATTCGTGAACAAGCTGAGACCTAAGTTACAAAGAATTATAGTTGGGCACGGTGAGAAGAAGAAGTCAGAAAACGTAGCAAACGTAATTTCTAGAATTTTTAAAATTCCAACCCTACAGCCTTCCAATCAAGAGGCCATAAAGCTCTACTAGATCAAAAATTCATTGCATTAACCCTCTCCATATCTTTACGCCGGGAGGGGTTATCACTATCCTTTCTTCACCCAACCTTGCTATATCCCCACCAATAGAGACCGAGAATTCATAGAGCTCTTTAACTGCTTGTTTGAGTTCTTCTACATCTTTCTGCGCAAGAGGAGTTATTCTTAGTATGATTATCATCTTTCTATCTACATCGTCTTTTATACTTGGCAATTCTTCTAGGGATTTTAGAGATAGAGCCTTTAAGTAGACTGTCTCTTTAGTTTCCTTTTCTGTTGTGCTTTGAGCCAACCCATTCATCCTTCTTACGAGGAATTATTTATTAGTTTAGATTTTTACTAATCATAGTATTGCGATGGTCGATCAAATTTGAATCTGTTTATAGGCTTGCCAGAACTTATCC
>CAYMHC010000086.1:0-3871 GCA_964390155.1 uncultured Nitrosopumilales archaeon | reverse complement strand
ATGCAGAGAAGGACCCATCTTTAGATGTAGATGGCTTTGATACTGCCTGTAAATTGGTCATAATGGCCAACTGGATAATGGGGAAGAAGGTCACCTTGAAAGATTTTAAAATTAATGGTATACGCCATGTAACCCTCAGAGAGCTAATAGACGCTGATAAAAAAGGTCAAACAATAAAGCTCATAGGCTCCATCAATAAAAGCTTTGAGGTCAAGCCTACGGTAATATCTAGAAGAGATTTGTTATGTGTTAATGGGACTCTAAACGCTGTAACCTTCGTCTCTGAATTCGCTGGCGAAGAGACGATAATCGGTCGAGGTGCTGGTGGAATGGAAACTGCTAGTGCCATTTTGAGAGATTTAATAGATATAAAGACAAACTTATCTGCCAAATCCTGAATACTAAGTCCAGATTCTTTTTGTTAACACATGCAAGGCTTCTACAGATTAAACTAGTTTAATTCTTTCAACGTTTCTTTTCAATATTTGTATACTATGTCAAAAATTCTTTAGTGGACATTCTTTAGGATAATCCTTGATTAACTCCAAAAGCAAGATAATTGAGGTAGGTTAGATTGAACAAGGTAGATGGAATTCTGCTACCAGCGTTTATAGCACTGGTGGTACTGAGAGAAGTATTCCTCTGGTTTCAATTCCTCCTAGGCTTACCCGCATTAATGAATGTTTCACAGTAGTAGGGATTGTTCACGAAGTTCTCCTTCTTGTGGGCGTTGTTGAATCATGGCAAGAAAGAAAAAAGTATGGAAGAAACTAATATATTGTCCCGAAACTCTAAGGTGCTTATGGCAATGCTTATCCTTAGTATTTAGCGATAAAGGTGAGGCTGGTTTCTTTGATAGAGAATTTGATCAACGAAGTGCTGAAGGTTTCACTTGCACTATTCATTATCGTAGATCCATTTGGTAATGTGCCAATATTCATCAGCTTAACAGAGGATATGAATCATGAACAACGTAGGAAAGCTTTTCGAATGGCTACCATTGTATCCTTGATACTCCTTTTGGTCTTTGCTCTAATAGGGCAACAGATATTAGGAGTCTTCGGAATCACTCAACAAAGCTTTATGGTGGCTGGTGGGGGGTTACTGCTTGTGATAGCAGTAAAGCTACTGGTCTTTGGGGGCTGGGAGGAGAGGAAAAGCTTGCCTGAGAGCATTGGTGCAGTCCCCATTGCTACGCCTCTCCTTGTGGGCCCGGGAGCAATCACTACCACGATAGTGATGTTGCAGACCTCTGGACTATTAGTCACGTTGATATCCGTTCTAATAATCTTCTTTACCATATGGCTAGTTTTACGCTCTATAGAGAGAATTTATAAGATTCTAGGCAGAACGGGATCTGCCGTAATCGCAAGAATAATGGCAATGTTCATAGCGGCCATAGCAGTGGGCTTCATAATTGACGGAGTAAAATACTACTTTCCTTGACTTCGCTGCGTCTTTGATACTCTTGACAGAGGCTTGCTAAAATCGATTTCAAGACTAGGCTTGGCATAACACAAAGGCAGAAAGGGTCTACTGAATTCATCTGCGGAAAACCATATAAGACAAACTTGTCCGTTGGATTGACTACATGAAGGTAGGAAGATATGAGGCTAATCATGAAATTTGGTGGCTCTTCTGTAGCGAATGGCGATTGCATCAAAAGAGTTGCGAAGATAATCCATAGTTTTGTTGAACAAGGAAACAGATCAGTTGTAGTCGTCTCGGCATTAGATGGTGTAACAGATCAGTTGATAGGAGCTTCTGAGGAGGCTAAGAAGGGCAATTTAAATTATATCAACGATTTTGTTTACAAAATCAAAGAGAGGCATCTAAAAGCCATTGAAATTGTAATCAAGACCGAATCCCTGAAGGAAGAAATGGAGAGCATTGTCAAAAGAAACATAGAAGAGCTTGAGAAGGTCTTGACAGGGATTGCATATCTTGGTGAGCTTACACTAAAGTCCTTAGATTATGTTCTGTCCTTTGGCGAGAGACTATCTACACCTATATTGTGCTATTCTCTCCTTGATAAGGGGCTTAAATCTCGGTTCTTATCAGGAAAGGAGGCAGGCATTGTAACAGATTCTAACCATGGAGAGGCAAGGCCCTTGATGAAATTGACAAAGCATCAGGTAAGGCAAAGGTTAGAGCCTATGCTGGATGAAGGTTTGATCCCTGTAGTAACAGGCTATATAGCTGCCACTCAAGAAGGCTTCATAACTACTTTAGGCAGAGGTGGCTCCGATTATTCTGCAACCATACTAGGAGCCTCGTTGAACGCTGATGAGATTTCTATCTGGACAGATGTAGATGGTTTG
Source organism: uncultured Nitrosopumilales archaeon (assembly GCA_964390155.1). Taxonomy (GTDB): domain Archaea; phylum Thermoproteota; class Nitrososphaeria; order Nitrososphaerales; family JACAEJ01; genus CAYMHC01. The sequence goes on along the minus strand of CAYMHC010000086.1, from coordinate 1,550 downwards.
ATGACAGCAGATCCTAAGATAGTACCATCAGCCAAAACTATACCTGAGATTTCCTTTCAAGAAGCCATAGAGATGGCTTTCTTCGGTGCTAAAGGCCTTCATCCAAGAGCCTTGGAGCCAGCCATGGAGGAAGGAATACCTGTTAGGATAAGAAATACCTTCAATCCAGAAAAGCTAGGTACATTGATAGGCAATGAACAGAAGATTAAGGCAGGAGAGATAGCCAAGGCTGTTAGCTTCATAAAGAATGTCTCGTTGATAAACGTTAGCGGAGCAGGAATGGTTGGAGCGCCTGGCACTGCAGCAAAGGTATTTGATATTCTAGGGAAGAACAATGTGAACGTGTTGATGATATCTCAAAGCGCTTCCGAAGCGAACATATCATTCATCATAAAAAAAGCCTCTCTTGGAAAGGCTATAAGCGCTTTGGAAATAGCTTTGCTCGGTCAAGGAATCGTTCGCGAAGTTACTGGTGATGAAAATGTTTGTATAATCGCCATAGTAGGAGCAGGCATGAAGGGCACTCCAGGGGTTGCCGCTAGAGTCTTCAATGTCATTGCTAAAAGGAGCATAAATGTTATGATGATCTCTCAAGGCTCATCTGAAGTCAATATTTCGTTTGCCGTAAAAGAAGAAGATGGAGAGAACGCTGTACGAGCTATTCATGAAGAATTCGGTCTTTCCAAATAATACAAAGAGAAAAGCCTCGATAACAAGCTCTTTTTATTTGATGTAATGAGGCTTAGGCTCTAAAACTAAATCCAAACCATATTCCTTAGCGAGTAGCTTTATTAGATTTTCTATATCGCTCTCAATCGATAATATCTTTCTTCTTATAATCAACAATGCTTGAAGCTCAGCCATATGTAGAGCCTGCTCTTTATGCTTAATAATTCTAGAATTTTCTTCAGACACAAATATTCCTTTTACCTTTCTATGCTATCTATTGAACGTCTAATAGGGTGTAATTCATAAAATGGAGAATCAAACTTACAAAAATTACTGCAGCCCCAGTTCAATTAGTGAATTATAAATTTGAAACTATTAACCACTTTTACTCTTTGAAGCCTTCAACCTTCTTTTGATTTTTCTTAGAATTGGTATGGGAAGTATGAAAGGTATGAAAATGAAGAAAACGTTTGCACTAAAAAAGACTATAACGAATATTGAGATGAATCCTAGAGCTATAAATATAAAAGCGAATGTTAGAAACATTGTATAATCTCTCTTGTGCACTCTTTGGGTTGATGCTGTTTTGCTTGAATAATTGCATTTGGGGTTAGAGCAGTTAATTGCTCTCCCGCTGATGAACAACTCGGAGCCGCATATAGGGCAACTCATTGAATGCTCAGCCATAGCGATATCTGTTGACAGAATAATCCTTAGTTGTTGTAAATACCTTTCCATGTAGCTTAACTTACTATTTCTTTAGATTCTGCTCTTGACGAACTCTAACGCCTCTTTAACATTATCTTTATTGACTATTCCGGTCGCAAACTCTGGCTTTCCTCCCCCTTTACCATTAAATTTCATAAAAACTTCTTTTAAAA
>CAYMHC010000085.1:0-3895 GCA_964390155.1 uncultured Nitrosopumilales archaeon | reverse complement strand
TGATGCTCATGTGATAGTGACAGAGGTTGATCCCCTTAAAGCCTTAGAAGCGCACATGGATGGCTTTGGAGTAATGCCTATGAGTAAAGCGGCAGAATTAGGTGATATATTCATAACCGCCACCGGTCAGATAAATGTGATAAGAGGAGAGCATCTAGAAAGGATGAAGGATGGAGTTATCTTGGCAAATGCTGGGCACTTTGATGTTGAGATCGATGTTAAGTACTTAGAGGAGAATAGCCTGTCAAAAAGAAGCGTAAGACAATTTGTAGACGAATATAGTCTGAAGGATGGAAGAAGACTTTACTTGATAGGCAAGGGTAGGATCGTTAATCTTGTAGCCGCCGAGGGTCATCCGCCGGAGGTTATGATGATGTCCTTCTCAAATCAGCTTTTATCTGCAGTTTACATTTCTGAAAAACATCAGAGTCTGGAAAAAAGAGTTTACGATGTGCCCGAAATTATAGATAGGCAAGTGGCAAAAAAAACATTGGAAGCTACTGGAATAAACATAGATGAGATCACAGAAGAGCAAAGGAGATACATGAGCGACTGGAGAGTTTGAAGAATAAAAGTTACTTACATTATCCAAACTCCTCTACTACGTTTTCATTCAAAAACTATTCCCAAAGACCATATCAACAATATGCCCAGCGAAAGAACCAGTAATTGAATTATGGAATCTTTCATCTTCTCTCTCTTATGCAGTTCAGGTAGAAGGTCTGTGGCTGCAATGTAAACGAATCCCCCGGCAGCAAAAGGCAGAAGTACCACTGTAATGTATTGCATGTATTGAATAAGATAGTATGCAAAGAGCGCCCCAAGAATGGCCGTTACTGCGGATATGAAATTGTAGAACAAAGCCTTTGTCCTACTAAGGCCGCCATATACCAATACTCCAAAATCTCCTATCTCCTGCGGAATTTCATGGACAATTACAGCCAAAGTAGTGGCTATTCCTAGCTCCATGCTTGTAAGGAAGGTTGCGGCTATTACCATCCCATCTATCCAGTTATGTATTCCATCCCCTATCAAGTTCAGATAAGTGAAGGCGTGAATATCGCACTTTCCATCGTGGCAGTGTCTCCAGCGCAGAAACTTCTCCATGACGAAGAAGAGCATTATTCCTAGTAGTACAAAAATAAAAGCTTCTTCTCTTCCCAATGCAAAGGTTTCAGGTAGGAGATCAAGAAAGGCTGCTCCCAACAGTGCGCCAGAAGCAAAGGCAATCAAGATTAAAAGAAGCTTGTTGAGTATTTTATCATTCAGGGATAAGAAGAGAACTCCTATGAAAGATATTAGGCTGACTAAGAATGTAGCGAGGATGATCGGAAAAAGGATTGACATATACTCACCTTGACTAGATAGCTAGGACAAAAGCCATACTGGTCCCTATTCCTTTACGCATTTTCTATGCACCAAAGCTTTACCATGAATGCAAGTCTCTGGATAATCCAAAGCTTTACAAATCTTCTTGATTAACTCCATGCTTACAAGGTGGTCTATCATTGATGCTTCTCTGCAAGAAGTCTTATCATCCAAACCTAGGACTCTCTTGAAGTAGACTTCAAGAGTTCTATGATTATGGATCATGTTCAAGGCCAAATGATTCCCTCTTTTAGTGAGTTTGATTCTTTTCCAAGGGGCCCTATCAACCAGTCCATAGGATTCAAGCTTCCTTAAGGCATCTATTACGGACGGAGCTTTTACATCAAAAATCTCCGCCAATTTCCCGGTAGATAGTTTTTGTTTATCTTCCTCAAGTCTCCACAGGGCTAAAAGGTAAGAGGCCCCAGTGGAAGTCAGTTTGAATTCTTGCACGAAAAAAAATTAGGCGAAGCCTAAATTTAAATCTTTTCGTGTGGGGGAAGTTGAGAGCCGTCAACTAAAATTAGTTCTGATTACCATAATGTTATGATCCAGGATTAAACATACTTGAGTCACGTATAACGTATTTCTAGATTCTACAATATATAGACGAGGAAATAATCATCAAATAGCCGAATTGAGCATTCTCAAACTTGCTTTAATCGAAAGCGTTATTCTAGCCATAGCCAAAAAGACGTGTGCAAAGATTGTAACAGGCGACCGGACTTTAAAGGAAGGCAAGAAGTGATCTACATCGGTGATTGAGAATAGAAGTCAAATAAAAGGGATAAGGTATTTATCAGCACTTTCTCTTTGAATTGTAGTAAACAAGGCTTGTGGAATCTTGGCGAAGTGGATAGTAACATCGGCGTGGCCTTACTCCTCTGATATACCACACCTAGGCAACCTTATAGGCTCTGTGCTCTCTGCGGATGTAATAGCCCGTTATCTTAGGATGAAGAAGCATTCTGTAGTCTTTGTTTCTGGCTCCGATGAGCATGGGACCCCTGTAGAGATAGAAGCGATAAGGCATAATATTCCAGTAAGGGAGTTTGCTGATGCCAACCATGCGTGTATAAAAAAGCTATTCGAAGAATGGAAAATATCTTATGATAATTATACAAGGACGGAGAATCCTACTCACATAAGTTTCGTCATGAATCATTTCAAAGAAATATATGATAATGGTTTCATATTCGAGGAAGAAGAGCTTGTGCACTATTGTCCTAAGGACAACAAGATCCTTCCAGATAGGTTCGTTGAGGGGACTTGCCCATACTGTGGAGCCCCTAGCGCGAGAGGAGATCAATGTGATATTTGCGGCAAGCCCTTGGATGCTGTCAAGCTTATAGATGCCTATTGCGCTATTTGCAAAGGCAAAACAGAGATTAGAAAGACAAAGCAGTGGTACTTCGATCTTCCTAAGATTAGCGATAGAATAAAGCACTATCTTTTGAACAACAAAGAACTTTCTGAAAATGCTTTGAGATTTAGTCTAAGTTTTATAGAAGAAGGGCTGAAGCCACGCTCTCTTACAAGAGATACTCAATGGGGTATACCTGCGCCATTCCCAGGGGCTGAAGGTAAGACTATCTACGTATGGATGGAAGCTGTTCTGGGTTACATTTCAGCGGTCATAGAGTTCTTTAAGATCAAGGGGGACGAAGATGAATGGAAAGACTACTGGCTTGATCCGAATGTAAAGACGGCATACTTCATAGGCAAGGACAACATACCCTTTCACACCATAATCTTCCCAGCCCTTATACTTGCATCGAAACAGAACTATACTCTCCCCGATGTAATTAGTGCAACGGAGTTTCTTCAGTTTGAGGGAAAAAAGTTCTCAAAGAGCAGAAGAATAGGGATATGGATTAACGAGGCCCTTAAGATTCTGCCTGTAGATTATTGGAGATATATTCTACTGTCGATTAGGCCCGAAAGTGGTGATGTGAACTTCACTTATGACCTACTGGATGAGAAGGTTAATAGCGAGCTTAACGATAAGATTGGAAATTTTATCAACAGAACTCTCACGGCCATAAAAAGATTCATGAATGGAGAAATCATAGAAAGACCAAGTATTGGCCAGCAAGGAGAAGATGTGATCGAGAAGATGAATCTTAGGCACGATAGAGTCGATGAACTATACGAAAGATTTAGGATTCAGAGAGCTGTAAAACTAACCCTAGAGCAGGCAGAAGAAGGCAACGCATACCTCAATCTAACCGAACCTTGGAAGAATTTTGAATCAAATCCAGATGCAACCCATGAAGCTCTCTATGTTGTGACAAGGATAGTTAAGACTCTATCAATAGAACTTTATCCGATAATTCCCAGCACTGCTGAGAAGATATGGACTTTCCTTGGTTCAAATCGAGAATTGGATAATGTTTGTTGGTCGGAAGCGAAAGAAGATTTCGATTACCCAGTCAAGATCAGCGATTTCCATCCATTGTTCGAGAAGATAAAAAAGGAGGAAATTATAAAAAGGCTTGAAGAAATCAGGAAGAAGTAGGAGGGATAG
>CAYMHC010000084.1:0-3937 GCA_964390155.1 uncultured Nitrosopumilales archaeon | reverse complement strand
AGCATGGAAAAGTTGGAGGAGTTGGAGGCTAAACATGGTTGATTTTTTGAATAGAATTGTTCAAGATGCAAAGGAGACCATTAAGGGAGGATACTATGATATTCAGTTTAGAGAAGGAAGAATTAAGAACAGCCTAAGGGGTGCCATCATGAGATGCAAAAATGCTGCTGTAATCGCTGAGATAAAGCCAGCCTCCCCAAAAAGAGGTGCGTTAATAGAAAGAATGAATGTGAAAGAAATGGCAATAGCTATGGCGAAAGGAGGAGCAGTAGGAATATCAGTGCTAACTGAGCCAAAGCACTTCAAAGGTTCATTGGAAAATCTATCGATGGTGAGAGAAGCTGTGGATTTGCCAATTCTGATGAAGGACTTCATATTAAGCCCGGTTCAAATAGAAGCTGCCAATAGAATTGGTGCCAACGCCATTCTTCTGATAAAGTCTATGTTTGATCGTGAATTGAGCGAAAGAAATCTAAACGATATGATGAAGATGGCCAGGTCAAAGGGCATCGAAGTTTTACTCGAAGTCCATCATGAGGATGAGTTTCTATCTTCCCTTCAAACCGAAGCGGATATGATAGGGATAAACAATAGAGACCTAGAAACTCTGGATGTTGATCTTGGAGTTACAAAAAGAATCTTAAGGAGGGTGGAGAGCAGGGGGCATATAATTGTGAGTGAGAGCGGGATCAGCACTCCTAATGACATAAAAGAATTGAGTAGTCTTGGTGCCCGTGCCTTTCTTCTAGGCACAGCCATTATGACTGCAAAGGACATAGAAGCAAAGGTACGTGAATTTGTGGAGGCTGTATGATATGGTAAGAGTGAAGATATGTGGCATAACCAACGGGAAAGATCTTAAAGATGCTGTAATTGCTGGAGCTGATGCACTGGGTTTTGTCATAAACGTAGAGTCATCACCAAGGAGAATTAACACAGATAAAGCAAAAGAACTAATGAAAAAGGTTCCAGTATTCATTAGCAAAGTAGCCGTAACAGTTTTTGAGGATTTTAGTCAACTCATTAGAATAAAGGATGAATTAAGGCCCGAATACATTCAGATTCATGGGGATTTTGATTTTTGTGACTGTTTACATAGGACTTCATATGATCCACAAATAATAAGGGCCATATCATTAAAGTCAAATTCATCTTTGGAATCCATTTTAAATAAAGCAAAGAATTTTGATACTATTCTTGTCGATTCTTACATAGAAGGCAAGTTCGGGGGAACCGGCACAGTCAATGACTTTAGAATGTGCAGAGAAATCAGAGAAGCGATAAGCCCAAAAGCATTGATACTAGCAGGTGGTTTGAATCCAGATAATGTTGGAGAAGCGATAAGAATGGTCAAGCCTTTCGCGGTAGACGTTAGCAGCGGAGTTGAGGCATCTCCTGGTATAAAGGATTATGGGAAGATGCTAGATTTTGTAGCTAATGCTAAGAGGGTTGAAGATTGAAGAAATTCATAGATTATCCAATAGATGGGAAGTATGGCAAATACGGTGGGCGCTTCATACCAGAGACATTGATGAGCGCTGTTCTTGATTTAGAAAGAGCATACTTGAAGTTAGGGGATGACCACAGCTTCAAAAGAGAGCTTGATTATTATCTATCGGAGTATGCTGGCAGACCTACCCCACTGTATTTCGCCAAAAATTTAACGAAGAAAATAGGGGGAGCGAAGATATATCTTAAAAGGGAGGATCTATTGCATGGCGGAGCCCATAAGATAAACAACACTCTTGGTCAAGCTCTTATAGCCAAAAGAATTGGAAAGACAAGGGTAATAGCTGAAACAGGGGCTGGTCAGCATGGTGTAGCAACTGCAATGGCATGCGCAGTCCTTGGCTTGAAAGCCGAAATATATATGGGAACGGAAGATGTTGAACGTCAAAAACTGAATGTATTTCGCATGAATTTAATGGGTGCAAAAGTCCATCCCGTCGAATCTGGATCAAGAACTCTGAAGGATGCAATAAATGAAGCCCTTAGAGACTGGGTAACGAATGTAAAAACGACTTATTATCTCATTGGCTCTGTAGTAGGTCCTCATCCTTACCCTATGATAGTAAGAGACTTTCAAAGCGTGATAGGAAAAGAGATCAAAGCACAGATAGTGAAGAAGGAGAAAAGATTGCCAGATGCCCTAATCGCTTGCGTTGGAGGAGGGAGCAATGCCATGGGCACCTTCTACCCGTTTCTAGACGATTCCAATGTGAAGTTATACGGTGTTGAGGGAGGAGGACATGGCATAGAATCAAAGGAGCATTCGGCTTCTCTCTGCGCAGGCGATGAAGGAGTTTTACACGGCATGCTTACATACCTTCTTCAAGATGAGTACGGTCAGATAAGCCCAACTCATAGCATATCCGCTGGCCTAGACTACCCAGGAGTTGGACCCGAGCATTCCTTCCTCAAAAATATTGGCAGAGCAAAATACGTCAGCATCAATGACAATAAGGCCGTTGAGGCCTTCCTTGAACTATCCAAAACCGAAGGAATAATCCCGGCTTTAGAACCTTCTCACTCATTATCCTTTGCCATGGAATTGGCGGGAAGCATGAAAAAGGATGACCTGATAGTGGTGACTTTGTCTGGTCGTGGGGACAAGGATGTCCAAGTTGTAGCAGATTTTCTCAAAGTGAGAATTTCATGAATATAATGGAATCTTTTAGAAGACTTAAGGATAAGGATGAGGGAGCCCTTATCAGCTATGTTATGGGTGGAGACCCTAGGCCCAGTCTCACGCCAAAGATAGCTGAAGCGTTGATAGAAGGCGGAGCAGACATCTTAGAATTTGGAATACCTTTTTCAGACCCTATAGCGGATGGTCCAACGATTCAAGCAGCAAACTTGAGAGCTTTAGATTCTGGGACAAATCCTATGAGGGTTCTGGAGTTAGTGAATGAAATAAAGGATCATCACAAGGTTCCAATAGTTGTCCTTACTTACTACAATATCGTCTTTAGAATGGGTCCAGAAGATTTCTTTAGTAGGGCAAGAAGGAGCAAGGTCGATGGTGTAATTGTACCAGATTTACCGTTAGAAGAAGCTCAAGATTACAAGCCTGTCGCCAATAAGTATGGCATAGATACGATATTTCTTGCCTCTCCTTCAACGAGCACTGTAAGGTTGAAGAAGATCATCGAATGTACTTCGGGTTTTCTTTATCTTGTATCGCACTTTGGTGTGACTGGTGCTAGAAAGAAGCTTGAGGCATCGACCATTCGCTTAGTGAATAAGTTTATCCCTTACACCAAGGGTAAGGTGCCTCTTGCAGTAGGTTTTGGCTTATCTCAACCATATCAAGTCAAGAGTATCATAGAGGCAGGAGCAGAGGGATCTATAGTGGGTAGTGCCTTCGTAGAAATAATTCAGAAAAATATGAATGACGAAGATAAGATGCTAGATAGTTTAAGAAGGTATACAAACGAGTTGAAAAGAGCCACCATTATTGAAAGGTGAACAAAGGTTTAAATATTCGCAAACCTCTACTTGCCGTCACTCAAAGCAAGAGGCGATGGACTTCGTTTCCCGAACCGGACTACGAATAACCGAGATATTTTCTTCGCCTACTGCTATTGCTAAACGTTTTTTCATCAGTTGCTTTTTACATAAGGAGGTTCTGCCTTGGAGAATCAAATAATTGTGGTCAAATTCGGCGGCTCTGTGCTCATGGACGAGGAGAGCGTGAAAAAAGCTGCAGATATGATCAAATCTGAAGTTGAGAAAGGTTCAAGACTAGTGATAGTAGTCTCAGCCCTAAAGGGCCATACGGATGAACTTCTCAGTTTGGCGAAGAAAGTAGCGCCAGATGCATCTGCGCCCTACATAGATGAGATACTAGCCATGGGTGAGAAGACTAGTGCTCGAATCATGTCGGCTGCTCTTGCTTCGAAAGCCCTGAATCCATATGTCATAGATACAGAGTCTT
>CAYMHC010000083.1:0-4014 GCA_964390155.1 uncultured Nitrosopumilales archaeon | reverse complement strand
ATGAAGATAGCTCATCTAGCCAAAGATCATATTAGGAGTTTAAAGCCGTGCATACATGGTGGAGAAGTCTGGCAATTAGAGCATAATCCGAAAAAGGTTCTGGATTTTAGCGCCAACGTGAATCCATTGGGCCCGTCTCCTAAAGCGATAGATGCCATCAAGGAAAGCTTCTGGAAGATTCCTTTCTACCCGGATTCTAACTGTGCTTCTCTCAAAGAAGCCATATCTGAGCATATTGGCAAGATAAGCCCTGAGAATTTGATCGTTGGGAACGGTTCAACCGAGATTATCTACCTTTTCGCAGAAGTTTTCATAAAAGATAGAGATAGAGCGCTAATCCCAGCGCCAACCTTTGGGGAGTATGGGATGGCTGTGCTCAAAGCTAATGGTAAAATCGAGCATTTCCCTTTAACTCATGACTTCAAGATTGATGCTAATGAATTCATCGATAGGATAAAAGGCATGAAGGTTGCTTTTTTATGTAACCCAAACAACCCGACGGGCTTGCTTACACCCTTTGAGGATTTGATCAAGATAGTCGATAAAGCAGAGAAGGAGAATGTAATCATATTCATAGACGAAGATTTCATGGATTTCGCACCTAGAGAAAAGCCCCCATCTCTTATAGGAGAAATTCATTCCTATCAGAACTTGTTCATTCTAAGGTCCTTCACGAAATTCTTTGGTTTGACAGGACTAAGGATAGGCTATGGCATAAGCAACAGAGAAATTATAGAAATTATGTCAAAAGTGAAGATACCTTGGAATATAAATTGCTTGGCCGAAGGTGCAGCCATGGCAGCCTTGAAGGATTTGGAGTTCTCGGAGAAGACCTACAGACTTATCGAAGAAGAGAGAGATTCTTTAATGAACAAGTTAAGTCAAATCGAGGGCTTTGATATTATACCTTCTGATGCTAACTTCTTTCTGATAAACGTAAAGGAGACTGGCTTAAAGGCAAAAGAGCTCAAGCGCAGATTACTGAATTTCGGTATATTGATCCGTGATTGTGATTCTTTCAAGGGGCTTGATGATAGCTATATCAGAGTTGCTATAAGGACAAGAGAAGAGAACGAGTATTTGGTAAAAGCCCTGAGGAAAGTGACAGGAGTATGAATAAAAAAAATTCAAGAAGGTCCAAAGCCCTGATGGTTCAGGGCACATCATCTCATTGTGGCAAAAGCCTTCTCGTAACAGCTTTTTGCAAGATCTTCAGGGATGCTGGATATAGGATTGCTCCCTTCAAAGCTCAGAATATGTCTTTGAATTCTTTTGTTACAGAGAATGGCGAGGAGATAGCTCGTGCCCAAGCCCTTCAAGCCTTAGCTTGCGGTATAGAGCCTACAGCTGACATGAATCCCATCCTTCTTAAGCCGAAGGGAGACATGATCTCTCAGATAGTTCTTCATGGTAAGCCTTACAAGGATGTGAGTGCAAGAGACTACTATTCAGAATTCGCTCTAAAGGAAGGGATAAAGAGAGTAGAATCTTCCTTAGCAAGGCTCATGGCCGATTATGATATTGTCTTCATAGAAGGGGCGGGTAGCCCAGCTGAGATAAACCTTTACGATTCGGATATAGCAAATATGCGCATAGCTGAATTAGCCAGTGCTCCTGTGCTACTTGTTGTGGACATAGATAGAGGAGGTGCTTTTGCAAGCTTAGTAGGAACTTTAGAGCTTGTTAAATCTGAGCATAAAGAGCTTGTTAAAGGCTTCATAATAAACAAGTTCAGGGGTCAGTCTACACTATTGGAGTCAGGTATAGTAAGATTGGAGCAGATGACCGGCAAGCCCGTTCTAGGAATAGTTCCCTATATTCAAGACCTTACTTTACCTGATGAAGATTCTATGTCCCTTGATAGAGATTTTAAGAGGGATGAAGGAAAAGCCATTGTAGCCATAATAAGGCTTCCAAGAATTTCTAATTTCACAGACTTTGATCCCATAGAGGCAGAGACATCAATTAGCATTCGCTATGTTAGATCAGTAAAAGAACTCGGCATGCCAGATGCTTTGATTATACCAGGCACCAAGAATACCATTCAGGATTTGTTATGGCTTAAAGAGAAGGGATTAGCGAGGGAGATAATTCGATTGGCAAAGCTAGGAATTCCTATCTTTGGTATCTGTGGGGGCTATCAGATAATCGGAAAGAGAATAATGGATAGGAAGGGTATTGAGGGGGGTTCTCCAGGTGAGTTCGATGGGCTGGGACTTCTTGATGTAGTAACAGAATTCTCCGAGTATGACAAAGTTACGAAAAGAGTAACTGCTCAGATAGTTGGAAATGGTCCAATATTAGATTCAGGCACGGGAAAGACCATCGTGGGATATGAAATCCACATGGGAAAGACTTCTCTTGGAAAAGATGCTGGACCAGCCTTTAAGGTGATCAAGCGTGGAGACAAGATAGTCGATGACTTCGATGGTGCAATAGACAACAATGGATTGATCCTAGGGACATATATTCACGGAATCTTTGATAGACTTCCTTTAAGAAGACGTTTTGTCGAATTTCTGATGAAAACCAAGGGGATAGAGTCTAAGGACAGAGCGGTTAAAGATATAAAAGTGGAGTGGCAGAAGAGCCTAAGTCAACTCTCTCATATTGTAAAGGCCAGCCTCGACATGAATAGAGTCTGTGAAATCATAGGCCTTCCTCCTATCAAAGGCTGAAGGATTTGCTGCAGAATATGTCTTTCATAACAGAGTCGATACTCGTTTTAGTTTTAGCCCTGATCTTCGATTTAGTGTTTGGTGAGCCTCCAGAAAAGCTTCATCCAACAGTATGGATAGGCAAAACCATAGAATTTTTGAAACCGAGATTTAAGGGCAGTAGCCCTAAGGTTGAGAAGATAAAGGGGATAATGCTCGGCTTGATAGTAATGCTTGTCTTTGCCCTTATAGTTTACGTTGCGCTAAGCCTTTTGAGAGAATATCTAATCCTAATAATTTACATCATATTTGCAGGCTTCCTCTTAAAGACCACATTCGCTATAAAGTGCATGGATGAGCTATCTAGACCCATAGGTATAGCCATGAAGGAAGGCAAGATGGAGGACGCAAAGAATATGTTGAGGAGGATTGTGAGAAGAGATCCTACAAAATTTGATGATCAAAAAATCATTTCGGCAGCCGTTGAATGTATAGCCGAGAGCACCGTGGATGGTATAACTTCTCCTCTCTTCTACTACAGCATTTTAGGGTTGCCATTGGCCACAGCCTACAGGGCAACAAACACTTTGGACTCTAACATAGGGTATAAAGATAAGGAACATGTGAACATGGGATGGTTTTCGGCAAGGATGGATACCTTGGCCAATTACATCCCAGCTAGAATCACAGCTTTTCTAATGGTGTTATCTGCATGGTTATTGCGTGAAAACTGGAGAAGATCTTGGGAGATATTGAAGAGAGACAAAAACAAGACAGAAAGCCCAAACGCAGGCTGGACTATGTCGGCAATGGCAGGAGCCTTTGATGTTCAATTGGAGAAACCTGGCTTTTACATTCTAGGAGATTCTGTAAATCCTTTGAACCCTGATCATATACCAAGGGCAATAAGGATCATGAGGTTGACAACTTTTCTATTCATTATGATAATAGTTCTACCCATTATTGCATTAATGATAGGATCATTGGGAGTAGTTTTGCCATGAATACGAAGATAGATCCAAAAATAAGCCAAGTGAAATGTGAGATCCAGAAGAATACTTTGATAGTGAGATTCGACGAACCTATGAAAGTTCTAAGCTCAGCCGTCTTAAATAGCGGTCTATGTAAAGCAACAGCGATAATAAACCATCATGTGCCAAAAAGTTATGATCACCACGATCCAGAGAGTGTATTAAGTGATTTAGTAAAAAAATTAGGATTGCCCGACAATACTGTAGGATTTATGACGCGTGTAGAAATTCGTAATTTAGCCATCAGAGTTGAGAAAAAGGAGGATTTGATCGTTAGTGCACTGGTTACAGCGGGCTTTAAGCCCTTAACGCATCCAGCAACAGCG
>CAYMHC010000082.1:0-4123 GCA_964390155.1 uncultured Nitrosopumilales archaeon | reverse complement strand
TCCCAGCCATGCCTTGGCGATGTTATTAGCATTGTAGCCTCCACCGCCCAAAGCCATTATTCTTCCGTCACATAATTCATGTGAGATCTCATGTAACCTTTTTGTTGAGTATCCATGAGCTTCTTCTGTATAGAGCAGATGAGTGAGAGGATCATTTTTCAATCCGTCTGCACCGCATTGAAATACTATCAGTTCAGGCTTTATCTGATAGGCAAATTCTTCAACCTTGGCGAAGGCTTCTTTGAACTCATTGTCCCCTGCTCCGGGCGCTAATGGCATGTTCAACTTCGTTCCTTCAGCCTTTCCAGAACCAGTCTCATGGCTAAATCCAGTTCCTGGATACAAATATCTCCCGTCTTCATGTATGTCTGCCACGAATACCGTTGGATCATCATAAAAACCATAGCAAACACCATCTCCATGATGAGCATCTATATCGACGTAAAGGATTCTTCTAAGGCTATAATTTGTCTTGGCATGAATTATCGCTATGGCGGCGTCGTTAAAGACACAAAACCCTGCGGCTCTATCCTTTCTAGCATGATGGTGTCCTCCAACAGGATTGAAGGTATGGTCCAGTTCTTTCTTCATGATCATATCTAGTCCGAGAAGGGTGGAGCCTACGGCATAGGTTGATGCCTCGAAGACTCCCTTGTAGGCAGGCGTATCTCCACTATCAAGATACCCAAAACCATATTCAGACGCCCTCTTCACATAGTCTACGTATTCTTTAGTGTGAAAGAGAAGTAGAACATCATCACTTGCAGCCACAGGCTTTATGATATTGATGTTTTTAGTATTACCGAGTTCTTCCTCGAGCTTTTTCCAGAAGATTTCGACTCTACCACTGTTCATCGGATGATTGGGAAATGAATAAGCTAAAGAAACCTCTCCTAGAAATATACCAACGGAGCACATCCCAGTTGAATATGATTGTAAGTGATTTAAAGTTTGACTTCGAGTTGCTCCACTGTCTTTTTGTATTTCTCATGTATCATGTTTCTATCGAATTCCCAAAATTCTTGGAGCATTTTGTCCTGCTCTTGTCTGCTAAGATAGTTCATACATGGGATGAAAAAGCGTTTATCTTCTTTTTCTATATGCCTTGGATAAAGTCCAACAAGGCCAGTTAACGCTGCAACTATATCCTTCAATGCTTCATTCTCCCCTTTTACATACCTCTCTTTTGAATTTGCTAGACTACCAACGGTTTTCCTTGCATAAACGTGCTCTTCTATTAATTCATCCATAATCTCCTTATGCTCTTGAGAAAGCTGTTTTTTTGCCAAATCTCTGAAGAGGATTTCTTCCTCTTTTCCGTGATGAGTTCTATCAGCATATGTTCTGAAGAAATCTATGGCAATATCGACAAAATTTGGGTCTACTTGATTCTTCTCTCTTATTTTGTTCAACTCACTGTTGAGCAACTTGACCATTCGTTCGATGAGCCTATGCTCGATCATCAAAGGACCCGCTGGTTTCATAGAAATAGCTTCTTTCCAATTCGCATAAAAGGTTTGCGAAAAATATGCTTTAGCTTACATTTATGGTTAAACGATGGCGGTTCAAAGTTCGATCAGAAACAATGTATTCCGTTGATTCTTATGTGGGGACCACCCTCAGAGATGCAGAAGCCTTTCTCCAAGTTCGGGCGTAAAGTGGCTAGCTTCCCTATGGCATCCACTCGTTGAATAGCGTTTCTTATGCTGTCTCTTATACTCAACTGTTTAATAGGTGTTTTCAATCCCTTGTCATGAACAAGATATGCTATTTCAGGAATAAGTTCGAATTTACCATCGGAAGTATCGACTTCAGCTCTAACCAAACCCTTCACGTATATTCCATTCTTTGTATCTTCAAACATCTCCTTTAAACCCCAGTCAGAGGGCCTTACGTAAATGTTGCTGACTGCAGGGCGCGGTATGTGAGTAATTCCGTGAGCGTTTCCGGGCTTTTCATCATCCTTCGCGGTGAGCCTTGTATGAAGTAATCCCGTTTCTCCCTTCTCTATAAGAGTCTTTCTCACCCCTCTGACACCCTCATCATCCCATGTGAAAGATCCATAAGCCCTCGGTATCGCAGGATTGTCCTCTATGGCAAAATCTTCATAGATGTTCGAGGCTTGGAAGAGTCTTCCTTGGAATATGTCTGCTTCCAGCATATGGCCAATTTCATGGGCAAAAGCACCCGCGGATTCGCTATCGAGCACCACCTTGAATTTTTTTCCACTCTCGAGGGGTGACAACAGTTTTGCCTTCAACATGTCTTTTGCTCTCGAGACTAGCTCATCAAGAATGTTGTCCCAATCACGACCCTCTAGTATCTCTAGTCCCCCCTTACCGCCTATTATGCGGCTTGCGAAGCCTTGGAGAATATCTCTAACGATGATGTATATGGTAAGGTCGGTAAGAGGAGAGCTCTCTCTAACATGGGTACCCTCAGAATTGACTAAAGTAGAATCGACATGATAATGGGACAACACCAATTCTGACCTTGCATATAGAGCCCCTAGCTTTGCCTTCAGCTCATTCCTAATATCTAAAAGAATCTTGTTGGCCCCCTCTACATCAAACTCCTTCTTCTCTTTGTGTTCAACATCTCCTGCTTCGGGCTCCACAGGCATTAGATTAACCTCTCTCTCTGCTGCTTTGGCCTGTTTCAGAGCCAACTCCGATACCATCTCAGCATTCTGTATATCGGTTTTACTTGTGCTGGCTACCCCGTAGCCTTTATCGATAATCCGGCAGACGATCTTCTCTGACGAATCCTCGAAGACTTCGGAAGAATCGGGTCTAAGGGCTATTTGAGTTTCTTTACAATCTATCGTCTTGAAGTCTACATACTTTACCTTTGGCATTCTTTCTATGACCCGATGGAGGTCTATCATCCAACCGTTAATTTGCGATAGGTCAGATATTAATCCTACGTTTATTCAGTTTGGGCATAATACGTCTGGACATGCTGCGATAATGTCATTTCTCATAAAACTCTTGGATTGACTCGCGAATCTCTTGCTTTTATCTGCTCTTGATGCCTCAACCAGATCTGAGTCCATCTCTTCATGCATTCTTCTGAACAGAATACGTAGAGCTTATTGACGCAACAGGTGTGCCTAGTTATGGGCTTCCCAGTTATTATTCGACCACAAACTTGGCATCTCAATATAGTAAATCTTAAAACTGATGAACTGCTTATATAGATTTTGATGTATGAAATTGGATGAAATCAAACCTGTTGATGAAACCTTTATCACGAGGTCCATCATAAAGAAAGCTGCTGAAGATTGGATAGAGTTTTCAGAGTGTGATGCAATAGTTGTGGGTGCTGGCCCTGCTGGCTTGACTGCATCGATTTATCTTGCAAGAAGCGGTTTAAAAACTCTAGTCCTGGAGAGAAGGCTATCTTTTGGAGGAGGCATAGGAGGAGGCGGCATGAGCCTTCATAAATTGGTCATAGAAAGCCCTGCCGAGAATATACTGATGGAATTTGGATGCAAATTGGAGAAGGTCGATGATGGTGTATACGTTGCAGATACGGCAGCAATGATGGCAAAATTGGCAGCAGGAGCCATAGATGCTGGGGCGAAGATAATCCTTGGTGTTGTTGTCGATGATTTGATCTTCAGAAGCCCACCCTTGGAGATAATAGGTGCGGTGGTTCAATGGACTTCTGTTACCATGTCCGGTCTTCACGTTGATCCCCTCCCCATAAAATCAAAAGCAGTTGTAGATTGCACTGGTCACGACGCTGAAGTGCTGGCCGTTGCATCACGTAAGATGCCAGAGCTCAACATAATGATTCCTGGGGAGAAGTCCATGTGGGCGGCAGAGGGTGAGAAGCTAATCGTTGAAAATACAGGAGAGGTGTGTCCCGGTCTTTATGTCTCAGGGATGGCGGTGGCTGCACTCCATCAGACACCGAGAATGGGCCCCATCTTTGGAGGCATGCTATTATCAGGAAAAAAAGTAGCTGAGCTAATCATAGAGAAGATGAAGTCTCAATGAAATTGAGAGAAAAGGCTTGAACCTTTGCTTCAATTGCGGAAAGAGAGTTTCGATAGCGTCTTGTAGAAGATGTGGCCGGTATGTATGTAAAGACTGCTATTTTCATCATGGATTGTGCA
>CAYMHC010000081.1:0-4147 GCA_964390155.1 uncultured Nitrosopumilales archaeon | reverse complement strand
TGATAGGCTTTATGGTCAATGTGATAATCCCTCTTCGATTGGGTGGAGAATTCGTGAGAGCCTTTGCTATGGATGGTAAGGAGAAGACAGGTTTCCTCCAGTCTCTATCATCCGTTGCCGTAGAGAGGGTTCTAGATCTCCTTGGAATAACATTTCTAGGATTGATAGGGATACTCTTGCTCCCTAAGGGAATCAATTTGCCATATTGGTTTGATGCTATTGGGATAGTTGGCATATTTGTGGTAATAGCTCTTTCGAGCCTAGTGCTTGGCATAAGATACGAGAAACGTCTGCTCTTACTAATCAGACGCACGGTTTCCAAAATCCCTAAGTTGCCCTTAAGATGGCAGGAGAAGCTTTTCAATTTTTCAAAATCCATAATAGATGGAGCAAAAGGGTTAAGCCATAATTCTTCAGCGCTATTCCTAACATTGATCTCGACTTTTGTGATATGGTTTATGGCCTTTTTATCCACTTTTCTTATGTTCAAAGCGTTCAGTTATGAAGTTCCCATAACCATAATGCTTATTGGTAGTATGCTCGTGCAGTTGTCTTTCATCCTACCTGCGCCACCAGGCTACATAGGAACTTATGAGGTTTTTTGGAGCGCTATATTCATTGGATTGGGACTAACTCGCCTCGATCTCATACTGGCAACAGCCATCGTGAGCCATATTCTGAGCAATACTTTTGTTATTACCATGGGATCGATAGGAGTGACTTCGATGGGTCTATCGTTTAAGAGGATTATCAAGATGAAGTCAGTCCAGCAATCTGATAATGCTCAGCTGTCATAGACAGCCCAGCCTTGGAAATCTTTTTACTACCATACCAACTTCAATCGCATACGGTACTACACCGTCCAAAGGTCTTTTTGGAGAATCAAAGTAAATCCTTCTACGAAGTTACGTTTACATCCAAGCCGTAAGACGATGGTGACACCGATGGCAATAACATCGTTTTCTTTCTGCCAAATTTACCGGTTATGTATAGTAGCAGAAAGACCTTTCCTAGCTATTTTTTGCATAATTCTTCTAACCATTCTTTAGCGTAAGCCTCATCAATCCGAAGATTCCCTCACCTTTGTATGCTTGTTTTAACATGGTAAGATGCAATTCGATAAAGACTCTTGTATAATAATTGGAAAAGGAGATTAATGAATTTTTGGCAGAGACTAGCCAACCAGAATTCTCCTCAAAAAACCATCCCTACCGAGCCTTATTTCTCTAAACAAGATTATCAGCCCAAATATGATGAAAAGAGAACTGATCAATTCTGATGCCATCAGATAATCGCCAAAAAGAACGAAATTGTTGATAGATCCCATAGAAAAGGGGTAGACTAGAGGATTGTATTCATGATGAAGAGCGTCTAAGGAAATGTGTCCAAGAACTCCAATTAAGCTCGATATTATCAAACTTTTAGAGATGGCACATTTGCTTCCTAATTCTTCTTTACAAAAAGGCAATATAAGACCAACAAGTCTTGGATACAATAGGAAAGATATCGACACGGAGATCAAAAGGCCCAAAGTCATAGATCCTACGATGCTGTGAAGAACTAATCTGCTGATTTCACCTCTTGATATAAGTGTGATTATTGGGATTTCAAGGTCTGGAGCCATGCTGCCAACTATCAATGCTGGAAAACTTAGATTGAATCTTTTGATTCTATGAAGAATATAAGCTAGAGAATAGTGAAGAGGAGTAGCTGGCATCAAGCTTCGACCAAATTCATAAGGATTCGTCCAAGGATTTTTGCGCATTTAGAAGAGGAGAGGCATCATATCCCGTTTCTCTCAAATAGTTAGCAAACTCTGAAGAGAAACCATGAACAGTATAGACCTTTCTTGGTCCACATTCCTTGACAAATTTGACTAATTCATCAAAATCGCAATGATCGCTTAGAGGGAAAGCATAATCGAAGGACATGGCATACTTGTAACTTGACTGTATGCTCCAACCGCTAAATGCAATGGTGACTGCATTGTACTTTTTCTTTAGAGCTCTTACGAAATTCGTTCTCCCACTCCACAAAGGAGAGATCATAACCCATGGTCTTCTCCTCAACAAATCCTTCTCAACTGCTTCTTGATAGGAGGTAAATTCGCGTAGTTGTATGCCCACCTTGGAGTGAGCTTCGTTCATCCTTTGCACAGATCCGTGCACATATACGGGGTCCCAACTTGAAAAAAGATGGGATAGAACCTGGGCTTTTCCTAAGGGATAGCCCATAATCACAACTGGGACACCCCGAGAAAAGAGATCTGAGATGAGTCTATTGACTTCATCCAAAACTTTTGCCAAAGGAGGAAAATGATAATCGCTTCTGCCATACGTGGATTCAATTATCAAAACATCACATTTTACGCTTTTACCCTCGTTTAAGAAGGCTCTTGGCCTCGTAGCAAGATCTCCTGTGTAGAAAATCTTTTCATCTATTAACAAACCTCGAGATCCAAGAATATGCCCAGAGTCTAAGAGTTCAAAGCCCTCCAATTCTTGCTTTGTCTTTCCTAGATCTATGCCTCTCTCGTTTGCAAGCAAAGCAGTTTCTTTCGATGTTAGAACTTTAACATCATTCTTTTGAGGGTGTGCGTGGTCGACATGGGCATGAGATACGAAAACCAAATCAGCATCAGATGCCTTGGATGGATCCAGTGCGATCCTCATCTTTCCATATTTGATTGAGACGCCGTTATCATTGGCTATAGAGATATTCATGGTCACGCCTTAACAACATAATCAAGAGGGACATATTTTTAAGCTATCTTTATTAAAGATTCGATGATAAAATATGCCCATAAAGATTGGGTTAGTTGGAAAGACGAATACTGGCAAGACAACTTTTTTCAACTCGGCTACTCTTCAATCGGCTGAAATATCAACTTATCCCTTCACAACAAAATCCCCTAATGAAGGTGTAGGAAATGCTGTGACTTTGTGCGTTCATAGAGAATTCAATGTAAACGATACTCCCAAAAACTCCAAGTGTGTTGATGGTTGGCGCTTCATACAAATAGAGCTGATAGACCTTCCAGGATTGATAAAGGGGGCTTGGGCAGGGAAAGGGTTGGGAAATCAGTTCTTGTCAGTAGCAGCTCAGTCTGATGCTTTGCTACACATAGTAGATGCATCGGGAAGCATAGATGCTGAAGGCAGAATCACTGAACCTGGAAACGGAGATCCATTGGCTGATATTGGCGATATAGAGGAAGAGCTTGTGATGTGGTATCTTAAGCTCATAGAAGGGAATAGGCCTAGAATCTCTAAGATGATGAAGTCTGGTTTCGAGTTGCCCTCGGTGATTGTGGATGTTCTTAGAGGGATAGGTGTCAAGGAGGACCATGTAAAGATGGCTCTGGAGGAGACAAAGCTAGATTCCCAGAATTTTGAAAATTGGTCCGAGCTCGATACCAAGAGTTTTTCTTGGGTGTTGAGAGATTTGTCTAAACCAACTCTTATAGTTGCCAACAAGATGGACTTGCCAACTTCTGGCGAGAACTTCAAAAGAATTCAGGAGGAGTATTCGGATATGATAGTTGTTCCTGCAAGTGCCGAGGCAGAACTGACACTGAGAAGGGCAGAGCAAAAAGGTCTCATAAAATACGTGCCAGGGGAGGAGAGGTTTGAGATTCTGAATCAGACAGCTCTCACAGACAGGCAGAAATGGGCTCTGAACTACATCAGAAAGGCAGTTTTAGGAGAGTATATGAGGACCGGGGTTCAATTCGCAATAAATGTTGCAGTATTCAAACTACTCAGGATGAACAGCGTCTACCCTGTATATGACCATCAAAAGCTATCCGATAAGCAGGGCAACGTGCTTCCCGATGTTTACTTGTTACCATCTGGTTCTACCATACAGGACCTTGCAAAGGAGGTTCACACAGAGCTAGCTAAAGGTCTTTTGTACGCCGTGGATGCTAGGAGCGGTTTAAGATTGCCATCAGAATACAACCTGAAGGATAGAGATGTTCTCTCAATAATCTCTACTTCCAAGAAGAAGAAGTAGTTCCCAAAATCAATCAAGCAATGGCCCTTACTCTGCTTACATTGATCTCATCCAAACTTCTTATCGTGGCTCCATACTCGCCCATGACCTTTGTCAACTCTTCATAGGCTATATCAGAACCTCTTACGGTAAT
>CAYMHC010000080.1:0-4237 GCA_964390155.1 uncultured Nitrosopumilales archaeon | reverse complement strand
GTTGCCTACGCCCAGTAATAGAGGCGTATTTGGTTGCCTTTTTCTGAATTCATAGAAAGCCACTATCGATTCCAAAAAGCCTGGGGAGATGATGGGATCCAGTATCAAATCTGCAACTATATTCTTTATCCCCAAATTCCTAGCCTTCTTTATGTTTTCCTCCATGAGATTTACCCTTTCCAAAGGCTCCTTGGGGAAAAGCTGTCTGCTATGATCAGTAGGAATTGCAACTATGGCTACATCTGAAGCAAAGGGCGCCATCTCATCCGCATTCCCGCCATCTACACTCAAGATCAAGTCTGCGCCTTCTGTAACTGCTGCTTCAGCTTCCTTTGAGTCTAAAGTATCTATACTGATCAAAGAGTCTACAGCAGATCGAACGGCCTTAACTGCCCTCTTAGCATCTTCAGGTTTAGATTCCCCGGCCATCATGCCAATATCTATTATGTCTGCGCCTGATGAAGCGAAATACTTTGCCTTTTTCACTATTTGTTCATCGGTCAATTTAGGAGCATCAACTATCTCGGCCATTATCCTTGAAGGAAAGTCCCTTCCTATCGCTAGATTCTTTATTAGCATGTTCCAAGGGCTTTTCAAGAGCTCTCCCTTACGCTTGTCCACAGCCTTTATCTCTTCGACGGCTCTTCGTCTAAACTCCTCTTTTAGAAGGTCGTCAGCAGGTAAGATCTTTGATAGCTTAACCTTTCCTATCAAATCTAGCGCTAGGGGCATATCTGCGACGTATCTAGGACCTTTAAAAGCTGGAATGCCTATTTGATCTATTACAGATACATCCCCCGAAATGAGCCCAGGTATTATGATAACGTCAAAGCCCTTAACATCTCTTGCCTTTAGCTCACGAAGTATGTATCTAGGCGTCAACAGAGAAGCCACAGCCATTGGCAGGTCTTCTACTTCAAATTCTACTTTGCTTTCACTGGCATATCTCTTTACTAGACTCTTAGCTAGCTGCCCTGTTACGAGAAGGACCCTCATCAGATCTCCTCTACAGAATACCCTAGAGAACGAGTTCCGTCCTTAAAAATATGTTAGTTTTGCTTGCTTTTCCTATTCGATGGAACAAATACCTGGGTTGAGATTCTACTATTCTCCAGGTTTTCTTGGTTTCTCGATCAGTTTTCTCTTTTGCAGTATCGTCCCGTCATCATAGTGGGGCATGCGAAGGACAGAATCGTTACTTTTCTCTATTTCTCTCGCTTCATCAGCAAGTACCGAAGCAGTGCGTAGCATTTCATGGGCAGCAGCGACCAGAGCCGTATAACGTTCCCATTCTTTTACCATAAAGCATCCTTCAACGCTCAGGTCAGCAACCCTTCTTGTTATCTCATAAGCAGCCATGGCCTTTACTTTTGCATATGGACTTTGAAAACCTGCAGCGTTTACTGCCTTCTCCTTATCTATGACTATTCGTGGAAGAGTTGGTGTTTCGCCTTTCTTGAAGGCATCTATTACTTTGTCCATTTCGGTGCAAATGATGTTGAAGGCTCCTGTTATGGACAGAACTTTCATGAGATCCGCATTGAACAAACCCATTT
The DNA here is from genome assembly GCA_964390155.1 of uncultured Nitrosopumilales archaeon. Lineage (GTDB taxonomy): Archaea > Thermoproteota > Nitrososphaeria > Nitrososphaerales > JACAEJ01 > CAYMHC01. The sequence goes on along the minus strand of CAYMHC010000080.1, from coordinate 2,681 downwards.
CCACGGGGTCCAAGAACTCTCTTCTGGCGCCTATCATAGAATCTGCCTCAACTATTATGTACCCTTGACCCAATTCTTCTATCTGTTTTGTTGCCTTCTTAGCAGGGCTATCTGAAATGACTATCAGGGGGATTCCTGCTTCTTTCAGAATTTCTCTAATTTTGCTTGGTCCTGGGAGAGCCGCATTTGGACTTGCAGTTACCACAAAATCCGGCTTATAGTCGACCATTCTCGTAGTAGCCTCTGCCGCTTGATCAGCTCCCATCTTTGCACCACTTGTTATGACCCTAACGTCTATATCTTCTCTTTCAGCCCTCTCATCAAGGAGTAGCTCTAGGAGCGGAGCAGAGCCTATGTTGCCTATCTTCACGAAACCAACCTTTACAACCATTATTTTTCACTCCATTACCTACGCTGTCAAATAGAACAAGATCGGTTTATATTTTTTACCTATACGTATAATTATCAGTAATACAAATATATAAGCTGAGGCTAGCCTAGAGGAAGTGTCTCCCGTGGAGTTGGAGTTACCCGACATACATGAGAAATACCCTGAAGTCAGTTTATCTCTAAACAAGGTTGGGGTTGTTAAAGTAAAGATGCCCATAGGCTATATTTCGCTCAATAAGAAGCCTGTGATAATAGTCCCCGTCTTTGATGCTTTTATAGACCTGCCATCAAATCAGAAGGGCATTCACTCGTCCAGAAATTATGAGGTCATCGACGATGTACTTAGTCAATATGTTGGAAAGACTTACAAGCTGGAAGATGTATCTCTCGCTATATCAAGAGAGTTACTCGAAAAACACAAGTATGCAACACGCTCAGAAGTGAGAGCGCGAGGAGAGGCAATATTCAAGAAAGAAACGCCAAAGACGAAGAGTCCGAGCTACGAATCTTTCAAGATAATTGCCAAAGCGGTATCTGAAAGAAGACCAGATGGCTCTATCAATTCTAGAAGAATGATAGGCATAAGTTTAGCAGGCATAACCGCTTGCCCCTGCGCCAGGGAAGTAGTAAGAAAGATTGCAGAGGAAGAAATTGGAGAGCTTGACCTCACAATCGATGAAATAAGGAAGATTTTGGATAAAATTCCTATAGCTACTCACATGCAACGTGCTTTTGGCTCTATCCTCGTTGAAATACCCGAAGGCATGGAAGTGGAAGCTACACGTTTGGTCGAGATAATCAACAATTCGATGAGTTCATCAACCTTTGAGCTCCTAAAAAGACCCGACGAGGCTGAACTAGTTATACGTGCAACATCCAACCCGAGGTTCGTCGAAGATTGTGTTCGTTACATGATGAGCTACTTTCTGAAAGAGTTTCCCAACTTTCCCGATAATGCTCGTTTATTCTTCAAGGCAAGGAGCATGGAGAGCATACATCAACATGATCTTATCGCTGAAAGGGTTACAACCTTGGGCGAAATAAGAAAAGAATCGAATCTAATCTGAAGGAATTTGATGGATATGGAGAGCGTAGAAGAAGTCGTCAGAAGGTATTTTGACAAGAGCGTGTCAGACAGGGAGAGAGCCATCTTCGAGGGGGCTATAGCTTTGGGAGCAATATATCACCAATTCATAGGTATACCTGTATGCAAGAATGAAGATGTCATCAGAACTTTGGAGGAGGCCATAAGCAAAACCATGAAATTACAGCCCTATCGAGAAAGCGTTGAGGTAACCATAGATGCTGACATGTTGAAGGGTGAGAAGAACCATGCTTATGACTATGAAACTCTAAAAGGCAAGCATTTGGATATAAGGGTGAAGACAAAGTATGGTGATGCTAGGGCAACTTTAAGAATGAGATACATTCCTGAAATAGATTTCACTCTGATGTATATCGAGAAGCTAGAGGAATCTTAGACTGGATCTGTAATCTTAGAAAAGCATAATAGTCAAACTCGTTCTTCGAAAGAACCAAAGCTACATTGAACATTAAGCTAAGGGGTCGACTCTCATAGGAGTAATAATATACGAAATTCTTTTATCATAAGTGGGTAATGGGTGAATTTATACATGAAGAATGCTTTGAGACTCTTGGTCAGTATAAGTGAAGTTGATGAGGCTTTAGATGCATACAAAGGAGGTGCTGATATAATCGATATAAAAAACCCAGGAGAGGGAGCCTTGGGTGCAAACTTCCCTTGGGTTATTGCCAAGGTTAGAGCAATCCTGGGCGAAAGGGCTCAGATAAGTGCGACCATAGGTGATATGCCAAACCTTCCAGGCACGGCTTCTCTTGCTGCATTAGGTGCTGCCTGTTCAGATCCAAACTACATAAAAGTTGGATTGTTCGGACCACGTTCCTTCGATGAAGCTCTTTACATGATGAAAAGCGTGGTAAGATCTGTTAAGGATTACAGCTCTGAACTAAAAGTCATAGCTTCAGGCTATGCGGATCATGCCGAATATGGTTGCCTAAGCCCCTTATTGCTACCAAAAATAGCAGATAGATCTGGGGCAGATGGAGTCTTGATAGATGTAAAGAACAAAGGCGAATTAAATTTATTCAATTTTCTCGCCTTCTCACAACTCCAAACTTTTGTCGGTGAATCACACAAACTCGATCTCAGAGTAGCACTGGCAGGTGGACTGGGCAAAGAAAGCATAAGGCAAATTCAAGATTTAGGCGCCGACATCATAGGCGTAAGAAGGTCTGTTTGTGAAAGATTC